>JBKBTH010000023.1:0-12535 GCA_046290915.1 Sphingorhabdus sp. | reverse complement strand
CGGGCGGATTTGTTCCGGCTGCACATGCGCAAGTGAAAGCCGCTTCACCCGTAACGCTCAGCAGCGATGTTAAAGTCGAACGGACTGAGGTTGACGCGGCGGGTAACGCAAAAACCACTTTGTTCACGCCCAAGGATGTCGCCGTCGTTCCGGGCGACAATGTCGTCTTTACATTGTTGGTGAACAACACCGGCGCAGAACCCGCCGCCGGCTTTCGCGCGACCAACCCGATGCCGGGCGCTGTACGCTTTGTTTCCGTTGCCGAAGCTTGGGCCGATGTATCGGTGGATGGCGGCGCAAGCTGGGGCAAGTTGGCGGACCTGAAAGTCAAAACGAAGGACGCGGCGGGGACTGCTGAAGTAGAGCGGGCCGCATCGGCAGAAGATGTGACTCACGTCCGCTGGGTTTTCCCCGATGCGATCGCACCGGGTTCAAAACGCACCGTCAGCTATCGCGGTGTCGTGAAGTAAAGCCTGAGTGCATTAACATACGGCCGTTGCCTGTCCCGCGCTGACACAGTGCAGGTGCATGGCTGCGGTTAATGCGACTCGCTGGCCCGGTTAACCACCTTTAGGGGTGGATTTCCGGATCGACGGGACGCAGCGTGGCCGCATGATAAAAACAGGATCTGGCACTATGCGCGCTTTCCCCCGGCTTACCTTGCCTTTGCTTATCGGGCTTTCGCTTGCACTAACGCTGACGGCGTGCGGAAATAACAGCGATGATGCAGCGGCAGTCGCTGAACTCGACAGCAAATTGGTTGGCCCCGGAAGCGACCCTGCGGTGAATGCCGCGCTGAATGATCGCATCCTCGTTGATCCCGACCTGACCGACAGCGCGAACGTAAATACCGTCAAGGTTGCGGAAAAGCCGTTATCGGCAGCTATACCGCCTGACGCCGGTTATGATAATGATGCATCGATTGAGGCGCTGGACGGTGCGAAATTGATGCGCGCGCCCAAGCCGACGGTTGTGGGCGCTGAAGACTGCAAAAGCTGCGGCAGCGAACGTGCAGTGACCTTGGGCGGGCTTGCCGCAGACCAGGGCGTGACGCGTGGCAAAGGTACATGCGATGCAAAGCTGCAATATGGTGCGGGCTGGGCAGGGCGGATGCCGCCTGAGTTTCCGGTATATCCGCGTGGCCGTGTGAAGGAAGCTGGCGGCGTTGATGGCGGCATTTGCGACATTCGCGTGGTGACGTTCACAACGTCGGCAACGATGCAGAATGTCATTGATTATTACTACACCCGCGCACGCAAGTCGGGGTACAATGTCGAATATCAAATCCGCGCTGGCGAACATGTTTTGGGCGGTACGCGCGACAATGATGGCGGCGCGTATTTCATCACGTTCAACCGGCACCCCGGTGGCGGCACAGCCGTGGACATCGTTGCCAATAACGGGCGCTAACCGCTTTTTTCATCCGAAGCGACTGGGGGGGCAGCAATGTCACCCCCAATTTTTAAAACATCCGCTTGCGTTAAATAGGTGATGACCTGTTTGCGTACTTGTGGGGCTGCGATGATACTGCGTAGTTTCTGGTCCACGGTTTTGTTGTCTGCCAACGTATTGGTCGTAAACATTGACCACCTGCGTATGGCGAGCGCACGGTCACCCTTGGACGCGGCGATCAACGCTTCGGTCAGATAATAGCTGGACCGTTCCTGCCGCGATAATGGCACTTCGCCGCTATCGATCTCGCTAATTTTTTCGGGCCGATTTTGCGATAGCGCACCAAGGACCAGCAACAACCTGCCATTCGCGTTATCGGGGCTTTGCGTTTGAATGGCCTGATCCAGCAATGCGTCTGCGTAAGGATAATCGCAGATCGGCGCCAAAACAGACAGGACGCCTGAAAACAACGGGCTGTTCGGGTTGGCCTTCATGGTACGTGCGGTGTAAGCACGGGCCGAACGACAATCCCGATTGATATATGATATTCGTGCCATGGCAAAATTGGCCGAAGCATCATCGGGAGCCACTTCTATCGCCGAACGTGCAAAAACAAGGCCGCGCTTGGCCGCAGCATTCAGATCATTAGGGTCCGTGATGCGATCAAGTTCGAACATTGCCCGCACGCCAAGCATGGTCGCGACGAGCGCCTGTTCTTCGACAGGTTTTTGTAAACAATCTGCAATGCGATTTTCCAGAGCATGCTGTCCGGAACCAACATATTCAAAATATTTTAACAGGCATGGGTAGCCTCCGGCATCCAATGAACGGGTCAAAACCCTTTCGTTGGATGAAATAACGCCATCGGGTCCGCTAATTTCACCGATGACGGGAATAAGTATAGCCTTGGCATCTTCAAGTTTGCGGGGAAGGACGACAATCCGTGACCAGATCAAGACATTATTGCGGGCGTCATCGATATTTAGATAGAGTGTGAAGCTATCGTCGCTTGCTGTGACAAGCCTTGCATAAAGCCGGTATAAATTGCCTGAACTGGCTTCGCGTTCGGCAGATACCGTGTTTCGACTGAGCCGCACACGCGGGACGGAGAAACGGCTGAGATCATTGGCCAATAAGCTGGTAACAAGGCGTGTTGTGCGCTTTGCATTTTCCGCGTCACTGCTTTCAATTGGAAGGATTTCAAGAACGGGGCTGTAATATGTGCTGTCCTTGGCTGCGCGATTTTGCCACGTTTCAATGGACGCTGCGCCCAGCAACATGCTGCCTATCACGACAATTCCAAGCATATATGGGTGACGCGTAAAGCGGGCCATTAGATTTACCGGGCCTTGTCTGGTAATCCCCAAAGTTTGTGTGGCCCCTTCAGATCCCTCAGATCCGTCAGCCCCGTCGGCCCTTTCGGCGCGGGCGAATTCAGATTGATCGGGGGTCGGCCTGTATAAATTCGGATAGGCAACCGACAACGGCGCGAGCCTGATCACATATGATCCGGGCTGCAAATAAATGCATTCACTATCGATTGCCGTATTGTGGCTGTAATAGGTTTCCAGCGCCTTTCTGAGGCGGCCCATTTGGACCCGCGCGGAACTGTCAGACGCGCTATCAAAATCGTCTTTCCGGCCAAGTGCATCGACAGCGATAATGAATGATTTCAATGTCGCGGCGCGACCGAAGATCGTTTCGTCGACCAAATAGCGCAGCAAGCGCGACAACACCGGTGAGCGTTGGAACATGGTGTTGGCTAAAATGGCGTCGCTTTCCGCCCTGATCCTGATAGCAAATACCGGATCCAGATTTTCACCGTTGAAATTAATTGAGATTCTCCCGTACCGAACATTTAGTACAACAGATTGACCGCTTCTGCACTGTCCGTAGCGTTACATCTTAAATGTAACACCGGTTAAAATTTGGCAAGTGCAGCGGAATGCAAACCTGAAATGTTACGAAATGTTCCGAGCTTTTTTAAAACCTTTGCACTGCAACGGTCGGTGTAACGCCGCCGTAACTCCCCACAATTGCCGAAAAGGACCAAAGTGTCTTTCATGGATGACTGCCATGCCGACTTCAACGGACGTCTCGCAATGTTGGTCCATATCGGGAAGTTCGTAACAGCCAGTTGCCCCTCAGTTGGCTTGAATGTCGAAGGCGGTCATTCTGTCATCATTCGCACTTCAACTGCGGATGGTGGCGGGGGCATAACAACCCGGAATCCGGGGTCGCATGGTGGCAATATGCTATCATAAAGTCGCTGCCCGCCCCCGCAGCGCGCCAGTATCTGTTGACGCACGTGCATCTCATCCACTTTGATACTGCGAGACCCCGTTATGTGTGCTTCCGTTTCACGTTTGCCCGTCGAACAGACAGGTGGCCCATTAAGGCTTTCCGAAATAGCAGACGCGCTTGGCGTTCCTGTGGTCATATTGGCATATGAAAAACGCAACGGTGGTGGGCGTTTCGCGACCTACGGGCTTGAGCTTGATATTGACCGGTCCAGAATTGCAAACGCCTTTGGCGCGCAATGCGGCCGGGGGGCGACTGTCATCCCCAATATCGCGGTGCATCCGGAACTTAGCCAATGGGCGGACCCGCTGGTCAAACGTGGCATCCGCTTCATGGTGGGTGTGCCTTTATTCAACGATGAAGGTCTGCGGACAGGCAGCATCAGCGTGGTCGCCGAACAGAAGCATGTCGCGGGGCATGGTATTCAGGTGCATCTGTTAAAAGAACTTGGGGCGGCCTTTCTCGCGCAAGCTGGATAAGCCGCCGCCATTGGTATGGCTGGCTTTTCGGTGCAAGCGCAGCTACAGCGACGGCAATGAATCCCGTAATCCTTGTCATGTCCGGCGGAGCGATAGGTGCAGCGTTGCGCTATGGCCTGTCGCGTGCGCTGCCCATTGGTAGCGGCGGATGGCCATGGCCGACCTTTGCCGTCAACCTGCTTGGCGGGCTGGCTATGGGTGTGCTGGCGGCGTGGCTGGTGCGCGGCAATGATGCTGCGGAACCGTTGCGGTTGTTCCTGGGTGTGGGTGTTTTGGGCGGCTTTACGACGTTCAGCGCATTCAGCCTTGAAATGGCGCAGATGGTACAACGCGGGCAGGGAATGATGGCGGCGGCATATGCCGCGGCTTCGGTAATATTGGCATTGGGTGCGGTCTTCGCCGGAATGATGCTGGCAAGGACAATTTGGACATGAGTAAGCAAGACGAAAAAGGCATTCGGCAATTTGTCGTCGCCCCCGATGATGATGGCATTCGCCTCGACCGATGGTTTAAACGGCATTTGCCCGATGCATCGTTCAACATCGTGTCGCGCTGGGCCCGCACGGGTCAGCTGCGCGTTGATGGCAAGCGTGCGACGCCGGGTGATCGGCTGTTGGCGGGGCAAACACTGCGCGTGCCGCCGGCCGATGCGTCGACATCCTCCAGCGCGCGTCCCGTGCGCAAACGCCGGGAGTTGACCGAAGACGAGATGGAATTCGCACTGAGCATGGTGATCCACAAGGATGACGCGGCGTTGGTTATCAACAAGCCCGCTGGCCTCGCCACGCAGGGCGGCACGAAGACCGAGAACCATGTTGATGGTCTGCTCGATGCCTTGGGATTTGAACTCGATAACCGGCCAAAGCTGGTCCACCGGCTGGACAAGGACACGTCGGGCGCGCTTTTGTTGGCGCGGACATCGCGTTCGGCAGGGCATTTCGCCAAGGCATTTTCGTCACGCACCGCGCGCAAAGTTTACTGGGCGCTCGTCGTTGGCGTGCCTGACATCGCCGATGGTTTCATCGATCTGCCGATCGGCAAGCAGCCCGGCAGCGGCGGCGAGAAAATGCATGTCGATGAAAAAGAAGGCCAGTCGGCCCGCACGCGCTATCGCATCGTCGAACGCGCGGGCAACGCAACTGCCTGGGTCGAGTTGCAGCCTTATACCGGCCGCACCCACCAGCTGCGCGTGCACATGGCAGCGATTGGCCACCCCATTGTCGGCGATGGCAAATATGGCGGCAAGGAAGCGTTTCTAACGGGCACAATCAGCCGCAAGATGCATTTGCATGCACGCCGGATCCGCATCGATCACCCCGCCGGACACCAGATTGACGTCCGCGCCGATATGCCACCGCATATGAAATCGAGCTTTGACGATTTGGGCTTCGACATCGAAATGGGTGATGCGCTTGTGCTTGATGCGCCAAAGTTCAGCGAAACCGCCGAAGGCAAAAAACGCGTTGCCGCCAACATCGCCAAGTCTGCGCGCAAGGAACGCAAGGGCGAACGACGCTCGCGTGGTTCCGTTTCGGACAAGCCCAAGGACAACAAACGCAGCCAAATGGCCGCCGGCAAGAAAATCGCCGCCAAAAAGCCTGTGATCAAAAAAGCAGTCAGCAAAAAGCCGGCGGTGAAAAAGAAATGAGCCCAGCGCGCGCACGTCATGACCGGGGATTTGCGGCGTGACTGTGCGCCTCGCCATTTTTGATTGTGACGGCACGCTGGTCGACAGTCAGGCAAATATCTGCATGGCGATGGAGCATGCGTTCGAAGAGGCGGGCCTGAAACCACCCATGCGGCACGAAACGCGCCGTGTGGTGGGTTTGTCGCTGGTGGAATCGATGCGGATTTTGTTGCCGCAGGCGGCGGATGACCTGCATCAGGATTTGGCGGAGAAATACCGTTCTGCCTTTTGGACGTTGCGCAGCAACGGGCTGGTCGATGAGCCACTTTACGACGGCATGGCCGCATTGTTATCGTCGCTCGATGAAAGCGGATGGATGCTCGGCGTGGCGACGGGCAAGTCCGACCGCGGGCTGACCCGTTGTTTGGACCATCACGCCATCCGGCAACTGTTCGTCACATTACAGACCGCTGACCGCCACCCGTCAAAGCCCGATCCATCAATGGTGTATCAGGCGTTGGCCGATGCAGGCGCTGACGCTGCAAACGCGGTCGTGATTGGCGATACGGTATATGACATCCATATGGGCCGCGCGGCTGGGACACGCACCGTCGGGGTCAATTGGGGCTATCACAGCGTCGATGACTTGCGCGAGGCTGGCGCCGATTACATCGCCGAAAGCATGGATGAGTTGAAAGTTTATCTGGAGAATTTTGCATGACGCCGAATGATGACAAGGCGCGCGAAGAAACGCAGGCGCAATATCGGTTTCTGGTCATCAACCTGTGCCGAATAACAGGCGCTATCATGTTGGTGGTGGGGCTTGCCGTCATCGCGCGTCAGGCCTTTGGCTTGCCCATCGCGGCGGGTTATGTGCTGTTTCTGGTCGGCATGTTTGATTTCCTCGTCGTGCCGGTGTTTCTGGCGAAAAGGTGGAAGAGCAAGCCACTGCCATGAGACGATTTTGGAAAGAGGTTACCCTAGAGCCGAGTAGTTTTGGACATGCGGTGCGGCTTGATGGTCGGCCGATCAAAACACCCACGCATAATGTGCTGGCACTGCCTACGCAAAAGCTGGCGGATGCCGTCGTTGCCGAATGGGAAGCGGTTGAAAAGACCGTTGATCCGCTGTTGATGCCGATGACCGGTTTTGCCAACGCCGCCATTGATCGTATTGGTCCCGACAGAGCAGGGTTCGCCGCCGCGATTGCCGCCTATGGCGAGACTGACCTGTTCTGCTACCGTGCTGCCGCGGGCGAGGCATTGGCTGACCGGCAAGCCGAAATCTGGGACCCATGGCTCGATTGGGCGCGTACCCGCTACGATGTCAGCTTCGTGATTGTCGAAGGCATCATGCATCAACCACAGCCGGAATCAACGCTCGAAACCTTGCGCTCTGCGGTGTCTGCGCGCGGTACGTTTGAGCTGGCTGCGATGGCGAAGCTTGCGCATCTGTCAGGGTCGCTGATCGCGACGCTGGCCGTTGTCGAGCGTGCGGGCACGGCAGAGGATATCTGGAAAGCAAGCTGCCTTGATGAACTCTGGCAGGAGGAATTGTGGGGCGAGGACCATTGGGCACAGAAAAACCGCAACGACCGCGCAAATGAATTCATGGCCGCAGTCCATTTTCTCGACCTGCTTAAGCCGGGCATTTAAACGCAACCATAGGTAAAAGCCCATCTTGGGCCAAAGCCACAACGGACTTAATTGCACGCAGCATTTAAGGAACACCCGATGACAGACGCCCCCCGAAACGAAAGCGCGCAATTCACCTTAAGGCCATTGCCAAAAGCGGCGTTTATTGCGGGCTATGCGGGTTTGCTGCCGCAGATATTTGCGGCGGTTTTGGTGTTTTCTGGATCTGAATATCGCTGGACTGGCCTTGCAGCCGCTTATGGTTATGCCGCGTTTATCTTCAGCTTTCTGGGCGGCATGTGGTGGGGTCTGGGCGTGACCACGCGCCGCGATGATGCATCGGCGACTGCGATATTTGCGCTCGCTGTCGCGCCAAGCTTGCTGGCGTTCGCGACCTATTTGCCGTGGATATGGGGTCTGGAGTGGCCCGGACCTTCGCTTGCGTGGCTTGGCTTTTTCCTGCTGGGTTCGCCGCTGGCTGATCGCTGGCTTTCCGCGCGATGCCAGTTACCGGACGGCTGGATGAAGCTGCGCTGGCACCTGTCGATTGGGCTGGGCGGGATTACGCTGTTGCTCGCAGGTGTGTCGCCAACGGCTTAAGTTGCCGCTAGATCGCGTACGAAGCCTATCAGGCCCTTTTGCCGGCGACGCTTCATGCGCTCTGCGGCAAGGATTTGGCGGACCTTTTCAAAGCACGCCTGAACGTCGTCATTGATAAGGACATAGTCATAGCCGTCCCAGTGGCCGATTTCGGCTTTGGCGCGGCTCATCCGGTCCAATATCACCGCTTCGCTGTCTTGCGCGCGGCTGTGTAAGCGGCGTTCGAGCTCTTCGATGGAGGGCGGCAAGATGAAAACGCGCACAACGTCGGGGCCAGCTTCCTGATACAATTGCTGCGCGCCTTGCCAATCAATGTCGAACAAGACGTCGCATCCGGCGGCGAGTTTTTGTTCAACGGGACCTTTGGGCGTGCCGTAGCGATGGCCGAAAACATGCGCCCATTCCAGAAATTCGCCGTCAGCAGCCATTTTCTTGAACGTCGCAACATCGGTAAAATGATAATGGACGCCCTCAATCTCGCCGGGTCGCGGTTCGCGTGTGGTGTATGAAACCGATAAAGCGATTTTCTCATCCGCTTCCAACAACATGCGTGAAAGCGTGGATTTGCCTGCACCCGAAGGTGAAGAAAGCACAAATAGAAGGCCCCGGCGTTCCAGTTCGTGCGGCTTATTGTTATCGGTTCTGCCCATAGCCGCTACTGCGCGAAAGGGCAGGGCGGCGTCAAGAGGGAAGCGCCGATTGGATCAACGTGGCACCGAACGCGAATTAGCTTCCTTTGCGCTCTTTACGCTTGTCGTAAATGCTCTTCGCCGCAAATGCGCCGCCGACGAGCAACAGGCCCGGAATAGAACGCGTCGCCAAACGGGTCGCGACGAGGCCGATGCCTGCGCCAAGCAAACCATTGCCACGCTTGCGGCCAATAACTTCGCCTACAACGGCGCCTGCGATAGTCTTCAGCATTTCATGCTCCTTCTAAACGCGTTTTCTTACGTTCACCAACTTCGTCATCCTGAACTTGTTTCAGGATCTTACTTTATCACCATCCCTCAAAATTAAGATGCTGAAACAAGTTCAGCATGACGGTGACCGATTAGACCATATCTTCCGGTCTGACATGGGTATCGAACATCGCTTCGTCAACCAGTCCGGACGCTAACGCGGCTTCGCGCAGGGTGGTTCCATTCTTGTGTGCCGCTTTGGCAATGTTTGCGGCATTGTCATAGCCGATCATCGGGGCGAGCGCGGTGACGAGCATGAGCGAGCGGTCAAGCAGTTCGGCAATGCGCCGGCGGTTCGGCTCAAGTCCTTCGACGCAGTTCTTGGCAAAGGTTTCCATGCCGATGCTAAGTAATTCCATCGAGCGGAGCACATTGGCGCCGATCAGCGGCTTGAACACATTAAGCTGCAAATGCCCCTGCATCCCGCCGACAGTTACGGCTTGATGATTGCCGATGACTTGTGCTGCGACCATAGTCAGCATTTCGCACTGGGTCGGATTGACCTTACCAGGCATGATTGAGCTGCCCGGTTCGTTTTCTGGTAAGTTTAATTCGCCAAGACCTGCGCGAGGGCCGGAGCCGAGCAGACGGATGTCGTTGGCGATTTTCGTGAGGGAAACGGCGAGGGTGTTGAGTGTGCCCGACATCTGCACCAGCCCGTCATTGGATGCGAGTGCCTCAAACTTGTTACGGGCCGGTTCAAACGCGATGCCAGTGGCGTTCGAGATTTCGTTGGCGACCGCCATGTCAAATCCCGCAGGAGCGTTGAGGCCAGTGCCGACCGCCGTGCCGCCTTGCGCAAGTTTCTGCACATTATGAACGACGGTGCCTTCGATCCGCGCTCGGTTGGCGATCAGTTGTGCGACAAAGGCAGAAAATTCCTGACCCAAGGTGATTGGCGTTGCATCCTGCAAATGCGTGCGGCCGATTTTGATGATATCGCCCCACGCGATGCACTTATCGGTGAGCGCATCGGTCAGGCGTTGCAAGGCCGGGATCAGGTCAGTCCAGACCGCGATTGCCACCGCAACATGGAGGGCGGTGGGGAAGCTGTCGTTCGACGATTGCCCCATGTTGACATGGTCATTGGGATGCACGGGCGTTTTGCCGCCGCGCGTGCCAGCGAGCGCCCCGTTGGCGATACCGGCGATGACCTCGTTCACGTTCATGTTCGACTGTGTGCCGCTGCCCGTCTGCCAGATGACGAGCGGGAACTGGTCGTCATATTCCCCCGCAAGTATCGCGTCCGCCGCCGCAATGATGGCATCGGCAATGTCCGCCGGTAACGCGCCGGAGGCCTTGTGCGTCAACGCCGCCGCGCGCTTCACATGGGCAAGGCCATAGATAATCCCAATCGGCATCCGCTCATGCGGCTGGAAGGGAAAATTCGCGATGCTGCGCTGCGTCTGCGCGCCCCAGTAAGCGTCAGCGGGGACGTCTATCGGCCCAAAGCTGTCAAACTCAGTGCGGGTGGCTTTCGTCATTTTATTGAACCTCGTCATCCTGAACTTGTTTCAGGATCTTACTGTTCCGTCGTTGAAAGTAAGATGCTGAAACGAGTTCAGCATGACGGAAGAGGCCAAGTAAGTCGCTGCCTATTTCTTCCGTCCGAAGTCCACGCTTACGACGTTGGAGCCGTCTTCGACGACGACATTGGGGCCGTCATTGCCGGCTTCCTCATGCGGTTCGGGCTCGCTTTCGCCCGCGTCAACGTGGAACTGAAGCGCGAAATCTACGGCTGGATCAACGAATGCGGTGATCGCGGAGTAAGGGATGAACAGATGCGACGGGATCTGGCTGAACGACAGGCCAACCTCGAAATGTTCGGCCTCAACCTTCAGGTCCCAATATTTGTGCTGAAGCACAATGGTCATTTCATCAGGGAAGCGTTCGTGCAGATGCTGCGGGATCGCGACACCCGGCGCTTGCGTCTTGAACGTGATGTAGAAATGATGGTCGCCCGGAAGGCCATCGCGCGCCACATCGCCTAGCACGCGGCCAACCACAGCGCGCAACGCCTCTTGCACGACGTCATCATAAGGAATCAGGCTGTCTACATGCTCTTCGGTCATGGTCGCTAGGTGGACCGGTGAGCGTGTTAAATCAAGATACTTGTTGCCTTAAGCCAACTTGCCAAATGCGCGCATGTGGCTATATCGGCGGCCATGCGTACAGGCTCCATCAGTCGCAAGACGAACGAAACGTCCATTGATGTTGAGGTGAACCTCGACGGCACTGGTGTATATGAAGTTTCAACGGGCATAGGTTTTCTCGACCATATGCTTGAGCAACTGTCGCGCCATTCGCTGATAGACCTGAAGGTTAAAGCCGTTGGCGATCTGCACATCGACCAGCACCACACGACCGAAGACACGGGCATCGCGATTGGCGAGGCGGTGTTGAAGGCATTGGGCGATAAGCGCGGCATCACGCGTTATGGCACGGCTTATGCGCCGATGGACGAGACGTTGACCCGTTGTGCGCTGGACATTTCCGGACGGCCCTATTTCGTGTGGAAGGTCTCGCTGGGCATGCCGCGTTTGGGCGAGTGGGATACCGAGCTTATCGAGCATTGGTTCCACAGCTTTGCGACCAGTGCGGGCATTACGCTGCACATCGAAAATCTCTATGGTTCGAACAACCACCACATTGTCGAAAGCTGCTACAAGGCTTTGGCCCGCGCATTGCGTCAAGCGGTCGAGATTGACCCGCGCAAGGCGGACGCCATCCCGTCGACCAAGGGGACGTTGTAGGCCGTGTCACTTGCGCTGATTGATTATGGCGCGGGCAATCTGCATTCGGTGCACAATGCGTTGAAGGCAGCGGGCGCAGGCGACGTGCATGTCACCGCTGATCCCGATGTCGTTGCCAAGGCGGACCGGATTGTCCTGCCCGGCGTTGGTGCCTTTGCGCATTGCATGGAGGCGCTTTCCGCGATCGACGGCATGATCGCCGCGATGGAGCAGCGCGTGCGCGTCGAAGGCATCCCGTTTCTGGGCATTTGCGTTGGCATGCAGTTGCTGGCCGACGAAGGCGTTGAGCATGGAACGACGCGCGGGCTTGGCTGGATTGGCGGCACGGTGCGCGCGATTGAACCGGCTGCAGATTTGAAGATCCCGCATATGGGCTGGAACGACGTTGTGCCGACGCCAGGCGCGCCACTTATCGAACAGGGCGAGGCCTATTTCCTGCATAGCTATCATTTCGATGCGGCGGATGCGGCGGACGTGCTGGCGACAACCGACCATGGCGGGCCATTGGTCGCGGCGGTTGGCCGTGACAACATAATGGGCGTGCAATTTCATCCCGAAAAAAGCCAGGCCTATGGTATCAACTTCCTCAAACGCTTTTTGGAGTGGAAACCGTGATCGTTTTTCCCGCGATTGACCTGAAGGGTGGCGAAGTTGTGCGCTTGGCCGAGGGCGATATGAATCGCGCTACGGTCTATGCTGACGACCCTGCAGCGCAGGCAATGCTGTTTGCCGAACAAGGCGCAGAGTTCCTCCATGTCGTGGATTTGGATGGCGCGTTTGCTGGTCGCCC
>JBKBTH010000235.1:0-3714 GCA_046290915.1 Sphingorhabdus sp. | reverse complement strand
CTGCATTGCGGTCATTTATTTCGGCAAAACGGGCGATTGCGCCGTCTTTGGTCGGGCGAAGGGACTTAACCGTCAACGCACCGTCGTTGAAACTTTTGTATCGTTTCAAGCTGTCCACATTTTCTGCGAACAGCTTGAGACGAACTTCACCCGTCACGCCATGCGCGCCAGAAACGGCGGCAAGCGTGACGGTTGAGTCAGCCAAGGCTTAGCCCTCGGCCTTTTCTTCGGTAGCTTCTTCAGCCGCAGGAGCAGATTCTTCTGCAGCAGCAGGTGCTTCTTCTGCAACCGCTTCAGCAGGCGCAGCTTCTTCAGTGGCAGGCGCTTCTTCAGCCGCAGGTGCGGCTTCTTCAGCGGCTACTTCTTCAACAACTTCTGGCTCTGGCTCAGGTGCTGGAGCGGCAGCAGCAGCAGCTGCTGCTTCTTCGGCTTCTGCAAGCTTGGTTGCCTTGTCTTCAGCGCGATCCTTGGCTTTCTGGCCAGGCTCACCCTTGTTAGGGTTGCTCTTAACCTTGCGTTCTTTGACGCCAGCGACGTCAAGGAAGCGTGCAACGCGGTCCGACGGCTGTGCACCAGCAGCAAGCCAATGCTTCGCACGCTCGGTGTCGAGGATCATACGCTCTGCGCTGTCCTTAGGAAGCTGTGGGTTGTAGCTGCCGATACGCTCAATGAACTTACCGTCGCGTGGTGCGCGGGCGTCGGCTACGACGATTTTATAATATGGGCGCTTTTTCGAACCGCCCCGTGACAAACGCATGGATAATGCCATAAAACTAACTCACCTTTCTGAAATATTCTTAAATTAAATGTGATGCTTATTTCTTTTTACTAAGAAGTCTTGCGAGGTCTGGCGGCATTCCGCCGCTACCCATTCCGGGCAAGCCGCCCATGCCGGGTGGCAACGCACCAGGGGGAAGTCCTTGCATTCCCTCCATCGCGCCACCCAAATCGCCGCCCATGCCACCTTTGCCGCCGCCAAACATGGCAGCGAGGCCCTTGAGACCGCCCATCTTGCGAATGCGCTTCATCGCACTCGCCATTTCCTGATGCATTTTGATCAGCTTGTTGACGTCCTGAACGGTCATGCCCGAACCCTTGGCGATCCGGATCTTACGCTTTGCGTTCAACAGTTCAGGCTTGGCACGCTCTTTTGGCGTCATGGAACCAATGATGGCATCCATATGCACGAGAAGCTTGTCGTTCATGCCGCCGGCGTCCATCGCCTGCTTGGCCTTTTTCATGCCGGGCATCATACCTGCAAGCGCGCCGAGGCCGCCCATCTTGGTCATTTGGCGAAACTGCATGCGCAGGTCCTCCATGTCGAACTGGCCCTTCGCCATTTTGGCTGCGAGCTTATCCGCGTCCTCTTTCTCGACCATTTCGGACGCGCGCTCAACGAGACCGACAACGTCGCCCATGCCAAGAATGCGTCCAGCAACACGGCTAGGGTTAAAGGCTTCAATGGCGTCCAGCTTTTCACCGACGCCTGCAAACTTGATTGGTTTGCCCGTAATCGCGCGCATCGACAGCGCCGCACCGCCGCGCGCATCGCCGTCCATGCGGGTCAAGACGATACCTGTTACATCAACGCGTTCACCGAAGCTCTTGGCAACATTTACAGCGTCCTGACCCGTAAGCGAGTCAACAACGAGCAAGATTTCCTGCGGGACGGAGACTTTCGCTACCGCCTGCATTTCATCCATCAACTGCTGGTCAACATGAAGTCGGCCAGCGGTGTCGAGGATGAGGACATCAAAGCCCTGCAGCTTTGCAGCCTGCATTGCACGCTTGGCAATGTCTACCGGCTGTTGCCCCTGCATTATAGGCAGCGTTGCAACTTCGGTCTGCGTACCAAGCGTTGCCAATTGCTCTTGTGCTGCTGGACGATTGACGTCGAGCGAAGCCATCAGGACTTTTTTGCCCTGCTTGGCCTTCAACATTTTGGCAATTTTCGCCGTCGTGGTCGTTTTACCAGAACCCTGCAGACCTATCATCATGATGATCGCAGGTGGCGCTACAGCGAGATTAAGGTCGCTTTGTTCAGCGCCCAGCATCTCGACAAGGGCATCATTGACGATTTTGACGACTTGCTGACCGGGCGTGACCGATTTCAGAACCTGTGCGCCAATGGCTTGCTCGGTGACCTTTTCGATGAAATCACGAACGACGGGCAACGCAACGTCGGCTTCGAGCAACGCCACGCGCACTTCGCGCATGGCTTCACGTACATCAGCTTCGTTTAACGCACCGCGACCGCGCAGGCGATCAAACACCCCTCCTAACCGGTCACTCAGCTTGTCAAACATCGACATTCCTTACCAAAATGCCTCCTTCGAGGCATAAACGAACAAAAAGCCGGTGAGCGAATCTTCGCCAACCAGCTTGGAAACAGTGGATTTCCAACGAATTTTGAAAGACAATATTCTTGCCTTGGGCGAGCCATTACCAACGTTAGGTCGGCAAATCAAGTTTTTCCCGTTCTTGGGAACAGGCATATCCTAAGCACAACCCCGGCAGCGCGATTAATTAAATATTGACCATTTTCAACGACTACGGACGGGAATGGAACAGTGATGGCACGACAACGCGACGAAACCGAATTAAACCCTCCCGGACGGCAACGCCAGGAACGCAAAAATGTTTTATACGGCGTCGTCATGTTTGCGGCGATCGCAATGTTTGTTGTTATCGGCGGACAAGTCGGTGCGCAGGCTGTTCGAACGTTTTTGGGCTATGGCCGAGGCACCGACCAAATCATGGTCACTGCCCTTCTGCTGAACATTGCACTCATTTTGCTTACATGGCGCCGAACCAACGCACTAAGCGACGAAATCCATGTGTACCGTCAGGCAGAAGTTCGCGCACAACATCTGGCAATGACCGATCCATTGACCAATTTGTTTAATCGGCGCGCCATCAAGGAAAAGACGGCTGAACTCAGCGCGCGCGCATCGCGGCGTGGCAAGTCAGTCGCGTTTCTGATGATTGACCTCGACGGTTTCAAAAAAATCAACGATATCTATGGCCATGACAGCGGTGACATGCTTTTGCGGGAAGTCGCAGACCGGATGCGCGATGTTGTCCCGCCCAGCAGCGTCATCGCGCGCCTTGGCGGCGACGAGTTCGGCGTTTGCCTCGTGTTTGAGCCGGAATATCCCGAGTCCGTCGATCATATTGCCGAAGATCTTGTCGAAACCTTGGCCCGTCCGGTTCCCATAGGCGACTCTGCCCAGACGGTGACTGCCTCAATTGGCATCAGCCGCCCCGAACGCGACTGTGACTCGATCGACATGCTGATGCGTCGCGCCGACATCGCACTCTACGCCGCCAAGAAAAATGGCCGGAACGGATATAGCTGGTTCGAAAATGGTATGGAGGTTGAGCTCCGGTCACGAAATTCGCTTGAAGGCGATATTAGAGCCGCCATTCCAAATAATGAATTTGTACCCTTTTTCGAACAGCAGATCGATTTGGCGACTGGCGAACTGGTTGGCTTTGAAATGCTTGCGCGCTGGGTTTCGCCAGTCCGTGGTCTTATTTCGCCGGATGATTTTATTCCAGTGGCGGAAGAAACGGGCATGATCCTGCAATTGGGCGAATGGGTGATCCGTCAGGCCTTGGCCGATGCCACGGCCATGCCGGGGGATTTCCGGATCGCGATCAACCTATCACCGACGCAGGTGAAGAATCCCAACCTAGTCGCCACGGTCGCTC
>JBKBTH010000234.1:0-3727 GCA_046290915.1 Sphingorhabdus sp. | reverse complement strand
AAGGCAAGCAGTGAAAACCTGGTTCTGACAAAGGACCAAAGCATCATCGACATGGCCTACGACGTCCGTTGGTCAATCAAGAACCCGTCATTGTATTTGTTTCAACTCGACAGCCCTGAGGGTACCGTCAAGGAAGTCGCTGAGAGCGCCATGCGCGCGGCGGTTGCCAATTTTGATCTGACCCAAGCCATCGGCCCTGGCCGTGGCGCGATTGAGTTGGAGGTCCGACGCCGCATGCAGCAGATATTGGATGAATATCGCGCAGGCGTATTGATCCAGAGCATTTCCATTCGCCAGTCCGATCCGCCCGCTGAAGTGAATGACGCCTTCCGTGAAGTGAACGCTGCGCAGCAACGTCGCGAGAGCTATCTGAACGATGCCCGTGCTTATGCTAGCCGCGTGACGGAATTGGCTCTCGGCGAAACTGCCGAGTTCGACAAGATTTACGTGCAGTATAAGGAAGCGCCTGAAGTAACTAAAAGGCGGCTTTATTATGAGACGATGGAGCAAGTGCTTGGCAAAGTCGACAAGACTATTGTCGAAACGGGCGGCGTGACACCATATCTTCCGCTTCCCGAATTTCAGAAAAAGGCCGCGCAAAAGGCTGAACCCGTTACCGTGACAGGAACCAAGCAATGATGACGAATATCATCAGAAACCCGATTTACCTGGCAATGATTGGTATAGGCGCGCTCATTTTGTTGAGCATGTCGGTCACGATCGTCCCTGAAACGCAACAGGCCATTATCAGCAGCTACGGCAAGGTTGATCGCGTTGTGAACAAATATCGCGCGGATGAACGATTTGGCGAAACGCGCGCCGGCCTCACCTTCCGCGTGCCATTTGTCGAACAAATCCAGGTTATCGACAAGCGCGTGTTGAGCGTCGAAATGGACCAGCAGGAAGTGCTGTCTACGGACCAACTGCGCTTACAAGTCGATGCTTTCGCGCGGTTTCGTGTCACGCAGCCCGATATCATGTATCGGACCATCCGCACCGAAGATCGCTTGCGCGACCAGTTGAAGACAATCTTGGGTTCATCGCTTCGCAACGAGCTGGGCAAGCGGACATTTGTCGCGCTGCTGAGCGCTGAGCGCGGCGAGGTCATGGAAAACATCCAGACTGCCCTGAACCGCGAAGCCAAGAAATATGGCGCAGAAGTCATTGACGTTCGCATCAAACGGGCTGATTTGCCCGCGGCGACGTTGCAATCGGCATATAACCGGATGCGCAGTGCCCGTAATCAGGAAGCGATTGCGATCGACGCGGAAGGCCAAAAGGAAGCGCAGATAATCCGCGCGGACGCAGAGGCCGAAGCAGCACGCATCTACGCCATAAGCTATGGCAAAGATCCTGACTTCTATGATTTCTACCGCGCCATGCAGAGCTATCGCCAGACATTCCAGAACGGCGAAGGCGCAAGCAACATCATCTTATCGCCACAAAACGCCTATCTGGAAAAATTCCGTACGGGACGTTAGTCGAACGACGAATGACATTGGCCAATTGGATGGCATCCATTCAATTGGCGTTAAGCTTTACCGCGCCATCGAATGGCTGATTTTCGGGCCTATTGCCCAGATGAATAGACGAGAGGAATGATATCCGTGCGTTACGCTTATGCAGTTACCACCGCGCTTTTGTTGGCAGGCGGCACCGTAGCTTTGGTCAACGGCAATCCTGTGACCGCGCAAACCGGCCTTGCTGTTTCGGAACAAGTCAATCTCGCCCCCGGCGGCGCGCCATCCAGCTTCGCAGACCTGGCTGCGCAGTTGCAGCCAGCCGTCGTTAACATCGCCACGCGTCAAAAGGTTCAAGTCGCAACCAGCTTTAACCCGCTGACCGGCGAACGCCGTCCAGTGACGCAGGAACAAGCAAGTGGTGGCTCCGGCTTTTTGATCTCGAGCGATGGCTATATCGTCACCAACAACCATGTCGTCGCGGGTGGCCCAGCAGGCGACGCTGTTGACCGCGTCACCGTCACCTTGTTTGACGGCAAAGAATATCAGGCCGAAATCGTGGGCCGCGACCCTTCTTCCGATATCGCGTTGCTTAAGATTCGCGCATCCGATTTGCCATTCGTCAAAATGGCGGATTCGCAGAAAAGCCGCGTAGGTGACTGGGTCATCGCAATCGGCAACCCGCTTGGCCTTGGTAACACGGTGACTGCGGGTATCATTTCGGCTCTGCAACGTAATATTGGCGCCGGTGGTGCCTATGACCGTTTCATTCAAACTGACACTGCAATCAACCCCGGCAACTCGGGCGGTCCCTTGTTCAACCTAAAGGGCGAAGTCGTTGGCATCAACAACCGCCTGATCTCGCCTGTCGGTGCAAATATCGGCGTTGGCTTTGCCATTCCCTCTGAAGAAGCCATCCCGGTCGTCGAGTCCTTGAAAAAGGGTGTTCGTCCAGAGCGCGGTTATCTTGGTATCAGCATAACGCCAGTTGGTGAGGACACAGCCGACGCGCTTGGCCTGGAAAAGAACCGCGGCGAATTCGTCGCGCGCGTTGTTGCTGGTGAAGCCGGTGACAAGGCTGGCCTGAAAGAAGGCGACATCGTTCTGCGCGTCGATGGGCGTGAAGTTTCGCCTGAAGCTACGCTGTCTTACATCGTTGCCAACGTCAAACCCGGTACCCGCATTCCGCTTGATATCTTGCGTGAAGGCAAACCAATGAAGCTGACCGCGACGGTCGGCGCGCGTCCTCCAGAAGAGAAGTTGGCGCAAAGCAACTTCAACCCTGAAGAGAACAAGGATTTCGACAAGCAAACCGACACGCCGGATTCAAAGGTCGTGCGCGATACACTTGGTATCAGCGTTATTCCGCTTGATGCCGAGATCGCACGTGCGCTTGGTATGACAACGGACATCAAGGGCGTTGTTGTCGACGTTCCCGGCACTGGCACAGGCGCCCAGGTTGGTTTGCGTCGTGGCGATGTTATCGTGTCAGCAAACTACAAGCCATTGAGCACGGCGGCGGCTCTCGCCGTAGCCTTGAAGGAAGCACAGACGGCAGGTCGTGGTGCGATCTTGCTCGGGGTCAAACGCCGCGGTGCCGCCACACAATATGTAACGGTCCGCTTGGAACAATAAGGCTGTTGTCGGTCGCGCCAGGGTGGTGCTAGTTAAGCCATGGACTTAATCAGCACTGACTGGCGCGACGACGCCGAAGACATACTTCCCGATCTGATCGAGCTGCGCCGCGCGATCCATGCGGAGCCTGAGCTTGGCCTGCAAAACCCCAAAACACTCGCAAAGATTAAGGCCGCGCTTGCTGGCCTGCCTCTGGAGTTGCGTGAAGGTCCGTCGACCACAGGGCTCATTGCGACCCTCAAGGGCCCTGCAAACGGCCGCACGGTGCTTCTACGTGGCGATATGGACGCATTGCCGCTCCACGAAGACACGGGGCTTGAATACAGCTCGCTTACTGACGGCGCGATGCATGCTTGCGGGCATGACACCCATGTCGCCATGCTGGTTGGTGCTGCCAAGATGCTGTGTGCGAAAAGGGACCAGTTGGCCGGCACCGTGCAGTTTATGTTTCAACCCGGCGAAGAAGGCCACCATGGCGCGCGCTATATGCTCGACGACGGCCTGATTGATCCCCTGCCCGATGCCGCTTTTGCCTTGCACATCATGCCCAACGCGCCGCGCGGTGTATTTAGCGGCCGAAGCGGACCATTGCTGGCATCATCCGACGTGCTGACCATCACTGTAAAGGGTGC
>JBKBTH010000233.1:0-3738 GCA_046290915.1 Sphingorhabdus sp. | reverse complement strand
AGGACTGGGTAGCGGACAACTATGCCTTGCCTGCAAATGGCGGGCCTGACGATTTGCGCTATTTCGTGTGCGGTTCGAAAACGCCCGGCGTTTACAATCTCGGCGGGGATTTACGGCACTTTGCCGAATGTATTCGCGCCCGTGACCTCGGCGCGATGCGGAAATATGCGGAAACCTGCGTGCGTATGCAATATGTGAACAGCCAAGGTTTTGGCGCGCCTATTATCACGATTGCGCTGGTACAAGGGGACGCGTTGGGCGGCGGCTTTGAACATGCCCTCGCTTTCGACATTCTGGTCGCCGAGCGCAGTGCACGGCTTGGATTGCCTGAAATCATCTTCAATCTCTTTCCTGGCATGGGGGCTTATAGCTTCCTTGTTCGCCGGGTTGGCCGTAAAATGGCAGAGAATTTCATTCTTGAAGGCAAAATCCATACTGCTGAAGAATTACACGCCTTGGGTATCGTCGACATTTTGGTGGAAGATGGTGAGGGCGAAACCGCCATTGTTGATTATTGCCGACGCAACCAGCAGCGCTTCGCCGCAGAGCGCGCTGTATATCTCGCGCGCCGTGTATCATCTCCCGTGGAGATTGATGAATTACTCAAGATAACGAACATCTGGGCGGAAACGGCCATGATGCTTACGGACGCTGATGTCCGAAAGATGGAAAGACTGGCAGACGCACAAGAACGGCGGATGCAGCGCAGTCTTCGGCCCGTTAGTTCAGTTGAGCAGTAATGCTGGCAGGCGCAAGATAAACATCTGATTTGAGCGCATGAACGGCCATCGCTGCTTCGTGCTCCATTTTTTGAAGATAGATAAATCTATGCTCAACGAAGTCAGCTTCGCTTATTTTTTCAAGCTGCCCGCATAGCCGCGACAGCGACCCGGCACCCATGTTGTTGCCCGAGCTTTTGAAAGCGTGGGCGCAAAAACGGAATTCGGAAACATCTCCATCCGCAACGGCTTTCCGTAATGGATCAAGCGTTTGTTCGACGTCTTCGATAAAGCCTTCAATCATGGCGTTTACGAACGCCTGATCGCCAATGGACCGAAGATAGCTGATTTGACGTTCATCAATCGGGGCTTCCGCTGAACGAATTTCTCCCTTGATGGGTACTACCTTGTTTAGCGGGTCAACCCGTAATGTAGGTTGAACTGGCTGTTCGCTGGGCTCTCCACCACAATATTTCTCAATGGTGTTGAGAAGCATTTTAGCGTCCACTGGCTTGGTGATGCGCAAATCCATACCCGCGTTTCGACACTTTATTTCAGTCTCAGAGGTCGCGTCGGCTGTGACGCCAATGATTGGAAGGTGATTGCGTCCGCCTTCGATCTGCCGCCACATTGAACAGGTATCGATGCCATTAAGGCGCGGCATATTCACGTCGAGGAGTAGAATGTCGATGCCGCCCTTTTCCATTTCTTCAAGCGCTTCATCGCCGTCCGTGACCATGACAACGGAATGTCCGGCAGCTTCTAAAATGGCGGCTAGGACGTTCCGATTTGTCCGGTTGTCATCCGCTACCAATATGCGCTTTGGCGCGTAGTTTGCCGCCGGTTGTTGTTCGTCCCCGTGGGTGATGCGCATTTGCCGCGCGAATGAGCAACCAATGCGAATTGCACTGCGGAGTTCCGCAAAGTTTGGCATCGCTGGAATTATGGAAGCAAACGCTGCGCGGAGCGCAACGTCTTCCAGCTCTACAGCCTCATGCTCAGAGACGAGAACAGGCGCTATTTCAGCCTTTGCAAATATCGACCAGACGGCATCTTCTGGATCGATGTTATGAGCGACGGACTCCGCGATCAGGGCAACGCTGAATTCAGTTAAGTCGATCTGTGCAAGCACGGACACAAGTTCATCGCGATTTGTGCATGACACATGGCGAACGAAGAAGTTTTCCTGTGATTGCGCACTCGCGAGCAATTCAGGCTTCATATGTCCAAATGAGAGAATTTTCACCGCACCTGATGCATATGAATCTTCAGCGACAGATTGATCCTCGATCAACGTTATGGGGATTTCAATGCGGAAGCTGCTGCCCTGACCAATTTGACTTTCAACGGAAATTTTACCGTCAATTTGTTCAGTGAGCTGCCTGCAAATAGATAGACCGAGACCCGTGCCACCAAAGCGGTTCATGACAGAATCATCAGCCTGCTGAAAGGGTTGGAATATCCGCTCACGAGCCGTGTCGCAAATGCCAATACCGGTATCCGACACAGTGAACCAGACATGGTTCTGGTCATTTTTGATCACGAAACCGCTGTTGAGCGTTATTGATCCTGATTCTGTAAACTTGGTCGCGTTACCAACCAGATTGAGCAGGATGTTCCGGATAACGCCATTAGGCCCTTCGATAAGCCGGTCGCTCATGGGTTCGGCCTGAAGATGCAGGCTAAGGCCTTTTTCTTCTGCCTTTACCGTCATGATGTCGCGGATTTCAGTTAGCAAGTCCGTGGGCCGGAACGGTGCTGATTTGACCTGCATCGACCCCGTGCCAGTTTTGGCAACGTTCGTGTGCAAGCTGTTCAATCAGGTGCAGCAAATGCTCGCCGGCAAGCACGCTGGCTTCGACCATTTCTTTTTGCGCCCGTGGCATATCCGACTGACGCAGGTGATTTCCATACCCGATGATGGCGTTCAAAGGTGTCCGCAATTCATGGCTGACGCTAGCCAAGAAATAGCTCTTTGCTTTGCTTGCCTCTTCGGCTTGTTCTTTTGCGTGTGAAATTTTGCGGATTAGTGTTGAGCAATAAGCGGGAATAACAATTAGGGCGAGCGCAAGAGCGATCCCCAAATATAGGTTTTGCTGCCAATATGCGGTTGAAAGAACGACAATGCCGAACGTAGCTGTCGACAGCACAGACGCCACAAAAAGCCATTTGATCCCATATCGAAATCCGTTGCCCAATATCATCCAAAGGATGATGGGATAGAAAATCGACAAGTGCTCGGGCTCGCGCAACATAACGGCAAACGCCATCATAACGTCGAGTATGATCGCGGCAAACCAGCGTTCTTCCTGCTGCCAAACGCCATAACGTTGCATGGCGTAAAGTGTCGCATTGAATGACAAATAGGCAAAGAAGGCGGAAAAAATGAGCGCATCAAAGGCAAAGAAATAGCAGCCTACGCCTGACACGCTGCCCATGACCAGCCTATTGCGGAGAATCTCTTGCTCCGGTGTCAAACCACCACGCAGCTTTTTCAGAAAGCCTTTCATTTCGCCGCCAGCCTGAACGGCTCTGCGCCGCCCTTAAACAACATATGGAGGTCATCCACCGAGAGCGGACGGCCCATCAGATATCCCTGAACCTCATCGCAACCTGAAGCGCGCAGCAGCGTAAATTGGGCTTCTGTCTCCACGCCCTCTGCGACGACCCGCATATTCAAGGCGTGTGCCAAATGCGCGATAGTGGAGATGATTGCGCGGTCTGTTGCCGATGTTTCAATCCGCGAGATGAATGTTTGGTCAATTTTCAAGCGCGTCGCGGGTAAGTCGCGCAAGTATTGAAGCGAAGAATAGCCAGTGCCAAAATCATCGATCGAAATCTGAATGCCGCCTGCACGCAAAGTCGCCAGTTGCTCATGGACCTTCTGGCTGTTGTCAATTAACAGCTCTTCAGTAATTTCGATGGCAAGCTTGCCGCGTGGAACCCCGTATTTTTCGGCAAGACTGAGTATCTCGGAGCACATCGAAGCATATTGAAACTGCTTGGGCGAAACGTTGAC
>JBKBTH010000232.1:0-3757 GCA_046290915.1 Sphingorhabdus sp. | reverse complement strand
CGATAACTTGGGCAAAGGCGGTGTCCGTCGTGACCGTAAACCGCCCCTGCCGGATCGTTTTCGCCAGTGATTTCGAGAGCCGAAAACCTTCGAGCGGCAAAATTGCCCGATATTCTGGCTCAATCCAAAATGTATCAGGGTCATCACGGGCATCGGACATGGGGAATATGCCATTGGCGTAAGCCTGAAGCAGCAAATCCAGATCGATGGGCAAAAAACTGTCCTTCCGTGTCCGTCCAGTGGGCTATCTCGAATTGCGCCGCAGCATGCAATGGATTATAGCGATATAAACGCCCCGGCAGAGTTCGGTCTCTCCAAGACCAGCCCCGCCGGGGCACGTCATTTTAAGCAAAGTCAGGGACCGCATATGACCCGCCGCCGCAAAATTTACGAAGGCAAGGCCAAGATTCTTTATGAAGGTCCTGAACCCGGTACGCTGATCCAATATTTCAAAGATGATGCGACTGCATTTAATGCCCAGAAAAAGGGCACGATCGCCGGCAAAGGCGTCATTAACAACCGCGTGTCGGAACATGTATTCACGCGGCTGAGCCATATTGGGATTCCCACCCATTTCATCCGCCGCCTCAACATGCGTGAGCAGCTCATCCGGCAAGTTGAAATTGTACCGATTGAAGTGATCGTGCGCAATGTCGCTGCGGGCACATTGTCGAAACGGCTTGGTATTGAAGAGGGCACACCCCTGCCCCATACGCTGCTGGAATATTGCTACAAAGACGACAGTCTGGGCGACCCGCTCGTTGCCGAAGAGCACATCGCGTGCTTTGGTTGGGCAACCCAGGAGGAAATGCAGGACATTTCTTCGATGGCTATCCGCATCAATGACTTCATGTGCGGCATGTTCGCGGCCATCGGCATTCGATTGGTCGACTTTAAACTCGAGTTTGGTCGGCTGTTTGATGGCGATTTTTCGCGTATCATTTTGGCAGACGAAATCAGCCCTGATGGCTGCCGCCTTTGGGATATCGAAACCGGCGAGAAGCTTGATAAGGATCGCTTCCGCCGCGACTTAGGTGGTGAAGCCGAAGCGTATCAGGAAGTGGCGCGCCGTCTTGGCCTGATGCCCGATGAAAGCGAAGGCGCTGTGCTCGATATGGTTAGCCATCGGTTACGTAAGGGTAAGTAAATCAACAATTTACACCTTTTCATATTGTCAACTGGCGCAATCCTCTGGACAAGGTAATTGAATGAAAAAGGCGCTTGGTTTCCTCTTGATGATGACTGCCTGTGCATCAGGCACGTCAGCTCTGTCCGCTGCGCCCCAAGAGAGAACTCAAGTCGCCGGTGTCGAGCGCACCGCCCCGTGGAATGCGGAGACCTCTGATCTCGAGCCCGACCCGACTATTATTTATGGCAAGCTACCTAATGGCCTTCGCTATGCCATTCGTCCGAATCAGCGGCCGCAAAATCAGGTGGTTTTGCGCATGGCCATCGACTTCGGTTCGGCAGCAGAAGCCGATGACGAGCAAGGCCTTGCACATTTCATTGAGCACATGGCCTTTAACGGCAGCACGAATGTGCCCGAAGGTGAAATGGTCAAAATGCTTGAACGGCTTGGCTTATCCTTTGGCGCCGATACGAATGCATCGACGGGTTACACGCAGACGCAGTATAAGCTTGATCTGCCAAAGGCTGACCCACGCC
Source organism: Sphingorhabdus sp. (assembly GCA_046290915.1). GTDB lineage: Bacteria > Pseudomonadota > Alphaproteobacteria > Sphingomonadales > Sphingomonadaceae > Sphingorhabdus_B. Next base: position 2,092 of record JBKBTH010000232.1, on the reverse strand, counting down.
TGATTGAACGCGCGCTTTTCCTGATGCGTGAGACCGCTGGAAATATCTCGTTTAACGCGGCGTCCGTTGATCGTGAGCGCGGGATCATATTGGCCGAGCGGCGCGAGCGCGAAAATTTCGCGTTTCAAAGTGGCCGCGCTGCCAACAATCTGTTTTACCCCAATACCTATTTTTCGACCCGCTACCCCATTGGGCTTTCCGAAATCATCGAAACCGCACCAGCGGAGCGGTTAAAGGCGCTGTATCAAAAATGGTATCGGCCCGACCGGATTAAAATCATCATTGTTGGGCCTGTAGACCCTGTAGAGATTGAACGCGAGCTGGTGAAAAAATTCGCCGATTGGCCAATCACCGCGCCACCATTGGGTGACCTTGATCGCTGTGAACTTGATCCGGCGCGCGGGTTGTCGGCCGCAAGTTTTACCCATCCTGAAATCGGCGAAGCCATTGGCGTTCAACAGTTTCTTAAGGACAAGCCGCGGGCAGATACTGTCGAACGGGGCATGCTTGAATTAAAGATGCAAATTGCATCAGCCATCGTTTCCCAGCGGATAAGCCGCCGTTCACGTTCGGACGACATACCCTTTCTGGGTGGCGGGGTAAGTTTCAACTTGGGTACGTGTAACACGTACGCCTCAGTCGGCTTCAGCGCAGCCGGGAAAGATGGAAGTTGGCGGACATTGCTGCCCTTTGCCGAGCAAACTGTCCGGCAGGCTGTGCAATATGGGTTCGACGACTCCGAGGTTGCTGAGCAGATAAAGCGCCTCGACACGGCATATGAAAACAACGCCAAGGCCGAGGGCACAGAACAAAGCGTTTCCATCGCCAACGGATTGGTTGGCCTGGACGATGACGTTTACAACTCTGACGCCTACAGGCTGTTGCTTTGGCGCCAATTGCGTCCATTTATGTCAAAAGCCGCCATCAATGCGGAATTTGCAAAATGGTTTGGGCAATTGACTGCGCCCCAAATCTTTCTGTCGACCAAGCAAAGCGCGGGCGCGCAGTCCGATGATATCTTGGCGACCTATGCCGCAAGCCGAGCCGTTGCGGTGACCGCACCCGTAGCGCGCGCGACAACAGCATTTGCCTACACGGATTTCGGTCCCGCCGGCTCTGTGGTCGAAGATACAGTTGTTGCTGACCTTGGCATTCGCACGATTCGCTTCGCCAACGGTGTTTTGCTGAACCTCAAAAAGACGGATTTCGAAGACAATCGCGTGCGCTTCTCGCTGCGTATCGATGGCGGTCGTTTGCATTTTGGCAAGGACAAGGCCGTGTTGGCTTGGCTTATGTCCGGCGCCTATGTTTCCGGCGGCCTCGAAGCGCATGATTTTGAAGACCTGCGCTCATTACTTGCCGGAACAACCGTCACGACGTCATTCGGCGTCGCCGAGGACTATTTTGGCACCGCTGGCTCTGTTGCGCCCGCAGACCTCCAGCGGCAGCTTCAGGTAATGGCGGCTTATACCAAATATCCTGGCTATTCGGAGAATGCTCTTCGCTTGTTTCGCCGTCCATTGCCCGAGCTTTATGCGCGGTTGGATGCATCGCCAGGATCAGCGCTGAGCATTGCTATGGCTAGGATCATGACGGACAATGATCCCCGCTTTGCGCTTTCACCGCTTGAGGACGTTCAAGCTGCAGATTTTACGAAGCTGAAATCGGCGCTTGGCGATGCGCTAATCCACAACAGGATGGAAATGGCCTTTGTTGGCGATCTTGATGAAACCGCGACAATCGCATCTGTTGCCCGCACGTTTGGCGCGATGCCCACGCGTACGGGCTCCGGAGATATTGCGCCTCAAGACGCACGCTGGAGCTCAGTAAGCGGGAGTTTCGACATCCCACACAAAGGCGAACCCAACCAGCTGGGATGGCGCCGTGTATGGACGACCACGGGCGATACAGACCTAAAGCTGACGCAATCGATGGACCTGTTGGCACGTGTTGTTACGCTTCGTCTAACCGATGAATTGCGTGAGAAGCTTGGCGCGACATACGGCGTCCAGGCAGGATCAGACATGTCCGATGTTTATCGCGACCGCGGTGCATTTTCGATTTCAACATCGGGCGATCCCAACGACCTCGC
>JBKBTH010000231.1:0-3759 GCA_046290915.1 Sphingorhabdus sp. | reverse complement strand
ATAGCGCTGGGTCGATGCGGAGCGGGAAGGCCTTTTTGGACGGAGCAGACACTGGTTGGCCTAGCTGTACAATGTACCGGTGTTGACCACAGGTTGCGTATCGCGCTCACCGCAAAGAACAACCATCAGGTTGGAGACCATGGCCGCGCGGCGTTCGTCGTCCAGTTCGACGACATTTTTGGCCGACAGCATCTCAAGGGCCATCTCGACCATGCCAACTGCGCCTTCGACCAAGGTCTTGCGCGCAGCAACGACAGCCTCGGCTTGCTGACGACGCAACATGGCGCCAGCGATTTCTTGCGCATAGGCCAAATGGGTGAAGCCGCATTCGTCGACAGTGATACCTGCAACACGCAAACGCTCCATCAACTCCAGCCGCAATTCGCCGCCGACCTGGTCATGATTGCCGCGCAAGGTCACTTCCTGATGCGTGAAGTCGTCATAGGGATAGCGCGCACCAATGGTGCGAACAGCGGCCTCAATCTGGGCAAGCACAAACGCCTTATAATCATCAATATCGAACAGGGCCTGTGCGGTGTCGGTCACGCGCCAGACAACCTGCGCTGCCATCTCGATGGGGTTGCCGCGTAGATCATTCACCTTGATCTTCTCCGAGATGAGGTTGTTCGCACGCAGTGAAATCTTGGCCTTCCCGATCCATGGCCACATCCAGCGCAGACCTTCATTCCGGTCTGTGCCTTGATACGACCCGAACAAGGTGAGCGCTGCACCTTGATTGGGCTGAAGCATGTAAAAACCGATGGAGACGAAAAGAAATATGGCAGTGCTGAACCCCATCGCGACCACACTCGCGACGGAGCCCGAACCGCCAATCGCGCTCAGCAAACCCCACGCGAAACCCGCCATGCTCGCCAACATGATAAAGAGCATCAAATAGCCATTGAAGCTGCGCGCGGTAATTTCCCGGCTAGCAATAAGCGCGTTATTCGATTCGTCGGTCATGATAATCTCCCTGAAAAGATGATATCATATTTATATCATGTGAGGAAAAAGGCAACAAAAAAGGGCTGCGCAGATATTCGCCTGCACAGCCCTGAATTAATTGGATAAAAATGCGTTACTCTCCGGTAGGAAATCCGCGCTTCTTCATGATATATTTTACGTCGGGATCACGGCCACGGAAGGCGCGATAGGCTTCGATCCGGTCGGTTTCGTTACCGGTGGCCAGCAACATCGACCGGAACCGCTCCGCTGTTTCCTTGTCCCACACATCGCCCTTTTCGGTGAACGCCGCCCATGTGTCGGCATCCATCGTCTCGGACCAGAGGTAGCTGTAGTAACCCGCCGAATAGCCGTCATCGGCGAAGAGGTGGTTAAACTGCGGCAAGCGGTGACGCATCGCCATTTCCTTGGGCATCCCGATTTCCGCCAGCGTATCGCGCTCGAACGCGCGCGCATCGGTCACGGGTTCGCTGCGATTGTGCAGCTTCATATCCAGAATGGCGCTCGACAGATATTCGACCGTCGAAAAGCCCTGGTTAAAGGTATCACTCGCGCGGATCTTTTCGACCAAGGCAGGAGGGATTGGCTCGCCTGTCTTATAATGCTTGGCATAAGTGTTGAGTACATAAGGTGTCAGCAGCCAATTTTCGTTCACCTGGCTTGGATATTCCACAAAATCGCGCGGCGTGCCGCCAAGGCCCGGCCATGTGATATCGTAGTTCAGATAATGGATGGCGTGACCAAATTCGTGGAACAATGTCGATGCGTCATCGATGCTGATAAGCGTTGGCACACCATCGGCGCCGGGCACGAAGTTGTTGTTGTTCGACGCAAGCACGATGTCATTCTTGCCACCCAATTTATGCTGGCTGCGATAGGTTGTCATCCACGCACCCGAACGCTTGCCCGCACGTGCGAAGTTGTCGAGGTAGAACAGCCCAACAACCTTGCCGTCACGCTTGACTTCAAATGTCCGCACCTTGGGTTCGAACACAGGCACAGTGCCGGTATTTTCAGTGAAGCTCATGCCATATAGCTTGCCCGCGGCGTCGAACATTGCGGCGACCATATTATCGAGCTGAAAATATGGCTTAATCGCTTCCTGATCGAGGTCATATTTCGCCTTGCGGACCTTTTCGGCGTAGAAGCGATAATCCCATGGTTCAATCGTGATGTTGTCGGCATTGGCGATCGCCTGCATATCGGCAACTTCTTCTTTGACGCGCGCTACGGCAGCCGGCCAGACCTTCATCATCAGGTCCATCGCCTTGTTCGGGTCCTTCGCCATCGTGTCGGCCATGCGGTAGTTGGCATGGGTGGGGAAGCCGAGGATTTCGGCACGCTGCTGACGCAGCTTTAGAATTTCGGCGATGGTCGCGTTTGTGTCGTTCGCGTTCCGGTTATCGCCGCGCATCGTAAACGCACGCCAGACCTTTTCCCGCAAATCGCGCCGCGTGGAATTCTCAAGGAACGGCTGTACCGCGGAACGGGTGTTGACAACTGCCCAACCAGTTTGCCCCTTGGCCTTGGCGGCAGCCTGAAGCGCGGCCACATAGCTTTCGGGCAGACCCGCAAGATCAGACTCTTGGGTGATTGGAATGAAGGTTTCTTCATCCGCCAGAACTTTTGCAGAGAAGGCAGAGAATTTCTTCGACAGATCAGTCTCTATGCTGATGACCTGCGCCTTCTTGCCCGCGTCGAGCAAGGCACCGTTGCGGACTAGGCCATCATAGGTCCGTTCCAAAAGCCGCATCTGCTTTGCGTCAAGCTGAAGCGTTGCGCGCTGATCGTAAAGAAATTTTACGCGCTGAAAATAACGCGCATCCAGCGACAACTCGGAAAAGAACGCGCTGACCTTTGGCTCCCATTCAGCCTGTATTTTACGGACTTCAGGGTTGGACAGGTTCGAAGAGTGCACGCCCCAGATGGAGAACAAACGGCCAATTTTTTCGCCGGACAATTCGCTGGCGGTAATCGTGTTGTCAAAAGTGATAGCTTCTGGCTTTTCGAGCATGGCTTCGAACTCGGCCTTTGAAGCATCCATGGCTGCCTGAAACGCTGCCGGGAATTCTGCCACCTTAACCTGATCCCACGGCGGCACGCCTTCATATGGTCCCGTCCATTCTTTGAGCAAAGCTGGTTCACGCGCCATTTGGCCGGACTTCATTTCTTTCGCTTGTGCAACCGCAGTCATCGCAACTCCTGACATTAAAAGCGCCGCTGCGCTCACCATGATTTTTCCCGTTTTCACCTGAATATGCTCCTCTGAATTTTACGGCCCGTATGCCCAGGCTCAATGAACAGGGGATTAGCGCATCGGGCACGCCTTGCAAACAACCAGTCGGGCAAAACTGTTTCCTCCAAAACGGAGCGATATTTTACGCGCTTGCAATCGTTATTTTGGTGTGTTCGCTTCATGATGCGCCTAATCCGGCGGTAGGGAGAAGATATATGGCAGAATTCTCGTCCCCGTTCGATTACGGCGTTCATGGCCGCACTGCGATGATCGTCGGCGGCACAGCGCAGCGCAACGCAGATCTGAACCGGTTGGCATCCATAACGGGTTGTACCCCGCTTGAAATGGATGACGCACAACGTGCTGATTTCATTCTGGTCGACCTTTCCTCCGAAACGGAGACGCCCGGGAATTCCCTCTCGCGCATAACGCAGTATCTGCAAAAGCATCGCAGCACTGCACTGGTGTGGACCAAGATGGATGGGCTCGAAGACGCTTATGCAGCGCTTCCGCAAGGCCAATGCCATTTCATCGTCGAGGCTGATGATATCGAGGCTATG
>JBKBTH010000230.1:0-3792 GCA_046290915.1 Sphingorhabdus sp. | reverse complement strand
GAGACCCGCTTTGCCGGTTCACTGGAAGACAATTATGCTGGCCTCAAATGGCTTTACCAGAATGCCCATCAGATGGGCGGCAACCGTGACCGGATCGCCGTCATGGGCGAGAGTGCCGGTGGCGGTCACGCAGCAATTCTCGCCATCGCAGCAAGAGACCGGGGAGAGATTCCGCTTGCGTATCAAGCGCTGATCTACCCCATGCTTGACGACCGGACGGGAAGCACCCGGCTTAAACATCCAATGATGGGCGCTGTGATCTGGACCGAAGCGCACAACCGCTTTGGCTGGTCGTCATTTCTCGGTGTGCCTGCCGGATCACGACGTGTACCTGCTAGGGCTGTACCTGCACGGACTGAAGATCTTAAGGGCCTGCCCCCTGCCTTTATCGGAGTTGGCTCGATCGACTTGTTCGTCGATGAAGATATTGAATATGCCAAGCGCCTGATCGGCAGCGGTGTAGCTGCAGAACTGCATGTAGTGCCCGGCGCATTCCACGGCTTTGACAACATCCCTGGAACAACAATTGGCCCGCAATTCCGAAAGACCCTGATTGCCGCTCTTAAACAAGGCCTTGCGATTGCTTCGAGTTAAGTGCTGCTCTTCGCGTACGTCGGCCCCGAGGATTGTGTGCAGCCTCGTCCGGCATAAATGACAGCTATTCATCAACACACGTATAAAACCGGACTGTCTGCTCTCGGCCCAGAAGTTGCCATTCCAAAGGTAGACGGTGTGAGACCCATGTTCGATTTCGCAACTGGTTGCAAAGAGCTTGGTTCGGTCTCACGCTGATTGGCGAGAAACGGAATACTGGCCTGCAGTACTGCGGTTACCGGAACGGCTTTCATCGTCTAAGGCGTGGCTTGAACTGCCAATGGTGATGCCAATGCCAGCGCGAACAGTGCCATAGCAATCCGTTTCAGGTCGCAATTCCCTCTTAAGGAATTATCTAAATCAATATTCCAGTCTGACCGGCCCAATAAGGCCCGATGGTCGTAACTTTGAACTGGCACCATAAGTTGGCATTGGCGTCCATGTAATAGGCTCGGCACCCGGCTGGGCATCGCCAATCAGGCGGTTGACCCAAAGGTTAGCAACGCGCACTTCCAGCGTATTCATACCCAATTTAGCCAATGCGCCAATGTCGAGATTATATGGGGCGTGCCACACCGATCCTGCGTTTTTGCCGTTCACAAACACTTCCGCCATTTCGCTGACTTGGCCAAGATCGATCCACAATGGTCGTCCTGCTTTCCAGCCTTTTGGTGTGACAAATTGCTTTGAATATGTCGCAATTCCGGAGAAATATTTGATCCCCGGCTCGGTGTTTTCATTGAGCGGGGCCAGCGTTAGCAAAGTTGCCGACGCAGGTCCGCCGCGGTCCTTTTGGAAAGCAACCCTCCATGCTCCATCAAGATTCACTGTAGCGCTTGCCCCGGGTTTCTTGATCGACAACGCAACGGCAACCGCTGTTTTGCGAAATACGACGTGGAGCGACTCATCAGCAGCCAGGGTCATAGGTATGATGGTCTCGCCATTTTCGATTCGGTAGCTGACGGCTTCCGACTTGCCCGTTTCGGCGCGCCAAATTTCGGGCGTTTTGCCAGTCACGCGAAAGCGAGCTTCGATGGTTTCGGTCCGGTCTTTTTGGTTCACAAGAAAGAAGCTGTCGCCGTCGGCCAGTTTGCGTTGAACAAACGGGATTGAGCTGTCGGCGGCTGCGCCCGAGTAATGGAATTGTGGCCCGGTGCCGAAGCGAGCCAGCGCACCTTCGGCATCCTTGCTGACGATGACTTTGCCTTTGCCAAACGGCGTAACGTCGGTACCCGGCCAAAGTTTATCGACCAAAGTGGCATATTCAACCGCGTCGTGTGCAAGGCTGGGGCTACCTTCCGGCTTCATCCCGATTATTGTAGCGCCACCTTCCGCGAGTGCGGCAATACGCTTTAGCGTGCCGAGGGTCATCTTGCGCGAGGAACCGCCCAGATAGAGCACTTTGTACCTCGCGCCGCCCTTTGAAAGCAGCTCATTCCCATCATTCGACAGCGCATCGAACAACGCGTCATTGTTGATAAAATCATGCGCATAGGCGCGTGGAACATCTTTTAACTGGCCGGTGTCCATCAGCGCCGTCAACGGTGCTTCCTCGCCATAAAAATAGGCAACATCGGCAGCATTGCGCCCCTGTTGCAGCATGAACGCGTTGCGCGAAAGATAATCGACCCACGGTTTTGCCATCTCGGCCCAGCTATCGTGCCGATTGAAATACTGGCCAAAAATGAACATCGTTAGCCCCGGAAACTTGTCATCCTTGGGTTGGTGTACCGATGTGTGGACCACGGGTCGGTTGATGCCATTGACAAATGCCAGATCGATGATGCGCTTCAGATATTTCGGCGAATGAGCCCATGGCGCCAATGCAGAGGTCAATGATTCAGCCGCTACCAGCTTTTGGCCATAAAGATGCGCCACAGACGCAGCACCACGCACATCGGCCAGATGGGTTGGGCGCGGTCCATCTGCTCTGGAATGAGCCCACATCGCGGACATCGGGACATCAGCATATCGGCGCATCGCCATGTCGTCGCCGATCGACGGCCGACCACTTTCCAGCGCTTCGCCGTAAACAATCAGCCCCTCTTTATGCGCTACATCGGCAATGGTGCCGTAATGTTCGCTCGCCATAAGGTCCGCGAGCGTGCGGCGATAGTCATAAAGAAACTTGTCCGACTGTTCACGCGATCCGATGATCGTGCCGGTCAATGCAGGCATAAATGGCACCGGATCATAACCACGCAGTTTCCGGAACTGCTCGACCATCTTGGGCGTCCAGTTGGCCGCCCCTACCTCGATGGAATCGGTCAGGATCGCGCGAACACCCTTCTGACCAACCATGTCCGCACCCGCCGCATCACGATACATGCCGAGATAGGTTTCCATATAACGGCGTACTGCATGACCATCGAATTTGTCGACCTCAAGACCGGTTGCTTCGGGTGGGGCTGGATGGTTGGTCGTGCCGAGTAACGAGTAGCCAAGCCGCAGGACCCGCCAGCTACTGCCTTTAGGCGGAGTCCATTCAAGGCTGCCATCGGGCTTCATCTTGTCGGTGATGTCGAGCACTTTGGCCGGATCAACACCTGCGCTCTCCCTGATGTCCTTGCTCAGCGCATAATAATCCGGTTCCAACTCGAAGGCAGCTTTGGCTTCATAGCGGTCCACGCGCGCCTCGCCGGACAGACGGAAATCGCCGACGCGGATCGGGCGCTGCCTGGCTACTCCCATCGCGGCCAATGCGCTCATATCAAGGCCTTCTTCGGGTGCACCCATCCCGCCAACGCCAAAATCCCCTGGTCCAAAGACCACGCGGAAATGGCGCGCTGTAACAGCATCAAAGCTGATCGTCGTTGGTACCGGATGGACCACAAAATTCGCAATCTTGCGCCAATCATTGTCATCAGCACTTGCCTCAAGATGCGCGCTGGTAATCGCACCAAGGAACAGTCGCGCTGCACCGGGCAGGAAAATAGAGGCCGAACGGATCGTTTGCGGCGTACCATAATCAAGCGCAATTATCGGGTCAGCGCCTTGCCGTTTAAATTCCACCGCAGTTTCCAGATCGCCGTCTTGCAGCTTCACATAATCAACAGCAACTCCGGCAAGATCCACAGCCTTGGGTATTGGCAAAGATGGAGATGCCGCTACAGGAAACGCCAACACTGCTACATCGCCATAATGACGCCATTCAGGCAGCTTATGTCCGCCACCCATTGAATCACCAGCACCCATTCC
>JBKBTH010000229.1:0-3792 GCA_046290915.1 Sphingorhabdus sp. | reverse complement strand
ACCCCAGCTATCTCGACCGCCGCCGTGACCTGATGATGCAGATCATGCAACGGGTGTTCGGTTTCACGAAAGGCGTGCGGCTGGATGCATCAACCTTTTCGCTGGTCACATTGGGTGAAAAGGAACTGCACCCGCTGCAGCGCATCCCCCATTATGACCATTCCAGTGGCGAGGTGATTGCGGTCATGCATTATTTACTGGGCGCAGAAACGGGCGGTACCGCATTCTACCGCCACCGGCGAACGGGTTTTGAGACAATAACGCCAGCCCGCGAAGATGCTTATAACGCGGCGTTGGCAATGGACGAGCGTCAGCACGGCATGCCGCCTGCGCAATTTTGTTATGGTGACACCGATTGGTTCGAGATGATCGACGAGGTTGAAGCCGCGCCGGATCGGCTGGTGCTGTATCGTGGACGGCAACTGCATTCGGGCGTGATCCCCGACGCATTGCTGCTGTCATCAGACCCGCGCAAAGGGCGGTTGACGATAAATATGTTTTTGAACGGCGCCTAAATACTCAGTCCAGCAGGATGAATATCGCCACCGCAATAACCATCAGCGCGAAAATGGTGCGCGCGGCAGTTGCCCGGCTTTCAAGATATTTGGCGAGCGGTAAGGCGACCAATGTGCCGCCTGCCCCCCCGATGACCAACGCGCCGAACAGCGGCCAGATCAGCTGCCCCGATGCGGCATAAGACAGGCTGGTCGCGCCGCCGAACAGGCTGACCGACACCAACGACGACGCGCTGGCATTGGCCAGTGTCATGCCGGTGGACGCCATAAGGCCAGGCGCAATCAGGAAACCGCCGCCAATACCGAAGAACCCAGCCGCAAGTCCGGCAAGCAACCCCACTGGCGCGAGTTTAAGCACCATCGGCGGCGTCAAGTGCACATCGGGGTCGCCTTTGCTCTTTTTCGGGATAAGCATCGAGACTGCAATTGCGATCATCGCGAACGCAAACCACATTAACAGCGCTTTGCCGTCAACCTGCTTGGCCAAATGCGCACCGACAAAGGATCCAGCGAGGCCAGCCAACCCGAACGTTATCGCACACGGCCATTTGACGCGCCCTGCCCGCGCCTGCGCCGCCAGCCCTGTCGCAGCATTTACCGCCACTGCAGCTGCCGACGTTCCAATCGCCGCATGGGTATCCGTCAGGCCAACGACATAAATCAGCCACGGCGTTGCCAGCACCGACCCGCCACCGCCGAACAAGGTCAGCAGCAGCCCGATCAGCATTCCGCCCCATACGGCAATCAGCAGGGTTTCATAGCCCATGTCAGGCGGGCTTTACGCGATTCCACGGCGCGAGCATCAGCAGCCGCGCCATGCCGCAATATCCGCTAACACCGGCAAAGGTCAGGCCAGCACCCACGAAGCCAGCGAGCGCAAACCAAGCAGGCGCAACGACAAAGCCGAGTATCACGCCCGTCAGGACAAGCGAACCGGCGGCAATTTGCACCTGCCGCATAATTTCCATCGGCGCATCGGCATTGGTCTCGACCGGTAGTCCTGCCTTCGCCCAAGCATCCAGTCCGCCATCCATGACATAGGCGTCGCCATTTACCCGCGTCGCCAGCCGGTCACATGCCCCGGCAGTCCGCATGCCCGACCGACAGGTGAATATCACGTCGGCCTGCGGATCGATGTTCAAATGCGCCTTTTCCCATGTCGAAAGCGGCTGCGATTGTGCGCCGCGCACATGGCTGCGTGCAAATTCGTCTGCCTCACGAATATCGACCAGAACAGCGCGTCCGGCGTCCATCCGTTCGCGAACCTGCTGTGGCGAGAGTTTATGTAAAATGGCGGTCATGCCTGTTTCCTCATTTCGGGCGGACAGAACAGTTCCGCCAGCGTTTCGATGACGCGCATCGCGGCGTGGTCGACGATGCGGTAATATATGGTCTGACTCTCGCGCCGTGTGGCGACGATGCCCTCTTCACGCAGCAGCGCCAGATGTTGCGACAGCGCCGATTGCGACAGGCCAACACGCGACTGGATTTCGCGTACTGACAATTCGCCGTCGGCCAACTGGCACAAAAGCATCAGCCTTTTTTCATTGCCAAGCAGACGCAGCAGCGTTGCAGCGCGTGCGGCACTTTCCTCAAACATGGCGAGGTCAAATCGGGATAAATCAAACATAGCGTCATTATATGCATTGAATCTAATTTAGCAAGTGCTAATATATAGGATATAAGGAGACGACTCATGAACCCGTCAGTCCAAGCATTTTTCGATCACGCCACCAATACGGTCAGCTACATTGTGCACGACCCCGCGACCAAAAAGGCCGCGATCATTGACCCAGTGCTCGACTTCACCCCGCGCAATGGCAGAATCGCGACGACGTCCGCCGATGCATTGCTCGCTGCGGCGAAGGAGCAAGGGCTGGAGATCGTCTATCTACTCGAAACTCACGCGCATGCTGACCATTTGTCGGCCGCCCACCATTTGCGCGAAGTTACCAGTGCGCCGGTCGTTATCGGCAGCCACATCACGCAGGTGCAGACAATATTCGGCGCATTGTTCGAAGCCGATGACGTCATGCCCGATGGCAGCGATTTCGACCGGCTGGTGGCCGACGGCGACAGCCTGCCCCTGGGCGACTTGCAGATCGACATCATGCACACGCCCGGCCATACGCCTGCCTGCCTGACTTATATTATTGGCGATGCAGCCTTTGTTGGTGATACATTGTTCATGCCCGATTATGGCACCGCACGCGCTGACTTTCCCGGTGGAAGCGCCGGAGCGTTATATCAATCGATCCGCAAGATATTGGACTTACCACCCGAAACGCGGATCTTTGTCGGGCATGATTATTTGCCAGCTGGCCGAAGCGATTATCGTTGGGAAACCAGCGTTGCGGCGCAGCGGGCATCAAACGTCCATGTCCATGACGGGATCAGCGAGGCAGAATTTGTAAACATGCGCACGACCCGCGACAAAACGCTTGAGGCGCCGCAGCTCATTCTGCCGTCGCTTCAGGTGAATATTCGTGCCGGCGCCATGCCCCCTGCGTCGCCGGGCGGGCACATCTATCTGCGATTACCTATCAATGCGATTTAGCCAGATTTAGTTTGCGCTAACGTCCAACCGAAGCGCCATCCAAAATATCGGCGAGCTTGCGAGGCGCAGGAATTTTTCGGCGACTAAGGGTTCAAGGCTATGGCCGCTGGCCTGCATGACTGCGGCCATGGCTGCCTGTGGCCCGCTCTGTGACGCGACATCATCGGCCAGTGTCGCAACCGCAAGAATGTGGATGGCCAGTTGATCGGTTTCATTGCGCGGGGCGGCGGGTTCAAGGCCGCTTTGCAATATCCGCATCCACATCCGGTGGTGCAGGTCATCAAGGCGGTCGTCTTCGACATCGACCAATTGCGCCAGCTTCGATCCAATCCAGCTCAGGCGCGCCTCGCGGGTGAGCGCACGTGGCACTTCGGCGGACTTGCCGGACGCAGGTTGAGATGAACTGGTCGTAAACTGGCTGTGCGACGAAATCATAGCGGGCGACCTTTTGCAGAGAAGCCCGATTATGACCCTAACATGATTTCCAACTCGTTAAGGCGTGTCAGAAAGTATAGCTGATCCCGCCGGCCAAAAACCACTGGTCGGCATCACCGCGCAGCGATGTTACGGGCGATCGTTTGGCATCGCCCGTCATGCGCGCATAATTTACCAGAGCGAATACCCCCCAGCCACCATCGCGGGCATCGCCGGATAAGTCAACGCCGCCCAGCAAGCTCGCGCCATAGCTTTTCCAGCCGCCATCGGCGTCAAATTGCGGCA
>JBKBTH010000228.1:1802-3808 GCA_046290915.1 Sphingorhabdus sp. | reverse complement strand
GCAATCAATGGATTGTCGGGCTTTGTGGGGTCACTCACGACGGTTGCGATGGGGCTAAAGCGGATGGAATCCAGAACTGGATGTCGTGCGGCTTGGCTTGGCTTCAAATTTGTATCGTTGTTCACTGCCCTTTAAGATGCCGTAAAAAACCGATTGTGGCAACTGTTCCTTCACTGGGATGTTCAGAATGTAAACGAGCCTATCATTCCGCGCCTACACGCTCCACGTCTGCGCCGATCAGCTGAAGCTTCTCTTCTAGCCGCTCATAGCCCCTGTCGAGGTGATACAGGCGACTCACATGCGTTTCGCCCTCCGCTACCAGGCCAGCGATTACAAGGCTCATAGAGGCTCTTAAATCGGTCGCCATTACCGGAGCACCTGTCATTTTTTTCACACCATGAACGATTGCGGTCCGACCCTTGGTTTCGATATGCGCGCCCATGCGGTTCAATTCGGGGACGTGCATGTACCGATTCTCGAAAATCGTTTCGGTAAGAACGCTGGCGCCGTCTGCGATGCACAGCATAGCCATAAATTGGGCCTGCATATCGGTTGCAAATCCAGGGTAAGGCGCAGTCGAAATCGTTAGCGGCTTTAACTTGCCATCAGAAGCGACGCGCACGCCGTCTGCTGTTTCTTCGACAGTGACGCCCGATTGGCGCAGCGCATCAAGCGTCGCGTCCATTTCGCTGGCCTTTGCGCCGACAAGCTCAATATCCCCGCCTGTTATGGCCGCGGCACAGGCATAGCTGCCCGCTTCGATTCGGTCGCTCATGACTCGGTAGGTTGCGCCGTGCAGGCGGTCTTTGCCCTGAATGATGAGGTCGGATGTACCGATGCCTTCAATTTGCGCGCCCATCGCGACAAGCAAGTTGCACAGGTCGACGATTTCAGGCTCGCGCGCTGCATTGTGCAGAACGCATGTACCCTTTGCGAGGCTGGCAGCCATCAACGCGTTTTCGGTCGCGCCCACGGAAACCACCGGGAAAGTATATGTCCCACCGGGAATGCCCTTTTTGGCGACAGCCTTCACATATCCAGCAGCAACTTCAATTTCGACGCCAAATGCTTCCAATGCCTTGAGGTGAAGATCGATTGGACGGTTACCAATGGCGCATCCGCCCGGCAGTGATACGGTTGCTTCGCCAGCACGCGCAAGCATGGGGCCTAATACCAGAATCGACGCTCGCATTTTGCGGACGAGATCATATGGCGCGATGTTTGTCGTGATGCGTGTCGCTTCGAGCGTCATTACCCGGCCAAAGTCTTCAGGGCGCGAACCGGCAACGGTCGTGGAAATGCCAAACTGGTTCATCAAATGTTGGAAACCGTCAATGTCGGCCAAGCGCGGCAAATTGCGCAAGGTAAGCGGCTCGTCAGTCAGCAACGCGCATGGTATCAGGGTTAATGCGCTGTTCTTCGCGCCTGAGATGGGGATTTTTCCCTTAAGCGTATTGCCGCCGCGTACGATTATCTTATCCATCGCAGGGTATTTAACGGGAATCGATTGCTGTGCAACTTAGGAATTGGAAGTCATGACTGCGTGAGCGCAATCTCAAGCTGGCCAAGGCGTTCCTTGCCCCAAAACATGTCATCGCCGACGAAAAACGTCGGAACGCCAAATGCGCCGCGTTTGGCGGCATCTTCGGTATTCGCGACCAATTCAGCTTTAACTGCTGGATCATCGGCTTTTGCAAGCAGTGCTGCACTGTCGAGGCCTGCTGCGTCTAAGACCGTCGCCACGACCACTGCATCGCTCATGTCCGCGCCATCTTCCCACATCGCCGTCATAATCGCGTCGACATAAGGCGCGAAACAGTCAAGGTGTTGGGCAGCAATGGCGCCACGCATCAGCTGAAGGGAATTTATCGGAAAGCGCGGGTTCATTTTGAACGGCAGCGCGTTCGCTTTTACGAAGCGATTGAATTCCAGCATTTCGTAATTGCGTTTGGCGGGTGTATCCGCATAGCGCATCAGAGGAGCCTGATTGTTGGTGAGCTTGAACA
>JBKBTH010000228.1:0-1792 GCA_046290915.1 Sphingorhabdus sp. | reverse complement strand
ACCGCTTCAGCGCCAGTACGCGCGCAGAGATCAGGCAGTATCTTATGCGCGAGATAGCTGTTGGGTCCGCCGAAATCGAACAGGAATTGGAAGCTTTTGGTCATCAAAAATTCTCCGTCCATGGACGTAAGTCCATCTCATGCGTCCACGCACTTCTGTGTTGCTTGTGCAGGGCCACATATTGCAAGGCAATAGCATCGGGTGACAATACGGCGTCTGCCGCCTTGGCAGCTTCAAAATCAGGATGAATCCCTCTGATAAAGGCTGTGTCGATGCCGCCATCAATGATCACATGCGCCACGTGAATGTTATTAGGGCCGAGCTCGCGCGCCATCGACTGGGCCAGCATACGCAGCGCGCCTTTTGCACCCGAAAAGGCGGAATAGCCGCTTCCGCCGCGTAAGCTGGCAGTCGCGCCAGTGAAGATAATCGTTCCAGATTTGCGCTCGGCCATTCGGCGCGCAGCCTCGCGCCCCATCAAAAAGCCAGCATACGCCGCCATTTCCCAAACCTTGCGGTAAACCTGAGCCGTCATATCCAGAATCGAGAAGTTCACATTGGCGCCAATGTTGAACACCGCGACCTCTATCGGGCCAATATCGCGTTCTATCGCGTCGACCATTGCGACCACTTCATCTTCGACGCGCGCATCTGCGGGGTAGGCACGGGCAGCATAGCCCTCGGCACGGATGGACTGCGCAAGCGCTTCCAGCTGGTCGGTGTTGCGCGCTCGGCGGTTTACGCATGCGGTATAGCCTTCGCGCGCAAATGCCTTTGCAATTGCTCCGCCAGTGGCGTCACCTGCGCCGACGATTAATGCTGCCGCCATATCGATCTCCCTAAGGCGCCTTGTATAACTATGATTATCATAGTAACAAGTTTTATATGCCAAAACCGACGGTCATCGACACCGAAATCTGCCCCATCGCCAAATCCGCTCACGTCATGGGCGACCGGTGGACTTTGCTCATTCTGCGTGAGTTATTTTTTGGCGCGACACGCTTTGAAGCTATTCAGGTTCAAAGCGGCGCGCGCCCACAAATGCTGACGGACCGGCTTCGTCGGCTTGAGCATATGGGGGTGATTCTTCGACAGCCCTATCAACAGACGCCGCTGCGCCATGAATATGTTTTGACCGACAAGGGCAAAGACCTTTTCTCGGTGCTATATGCGATGCGCAACTGGGCGGAGCGTTGGCAGCGGGATCAGGACGCGCCGCTCGCGATCACTTATACGCACCGCAACTGCGGGCATGATGTCGGGTTAGAGACGATATGCCCGAACTGCGGCAAGATATTGGAATATGGCGACCTCAAGGGCACGCCGAGTTTGCAAAGTCAGGCCGCGAGATACGAAAAAGCAGAGGCCGTTAAGTCGCGATAAAAAAGCTTAATCTTTTTCTAACGTGCATTGCAGCGGGTGCTGGTTCTTTTGCGCGAAGTCCATGACCTGCGTGACCTTCGTTTCGGCAACTTCATAAGTGAAGATGCCGCAGACACCGACGCCTTTTTGATGCACATGCAGCATTACGCGTGTCGCCTGATCTGTGTCCATCTGAAAAAATGCCTTCAGCACATGGACGACAAATTCCATCGGCGTATAATCGTCGTTGAGCAGCAGGACTTTGTACAGGCTCGGCTTTTGCGTCTTGGGCCGTGTACGCGTGGCAAGGCCAACGCCGGGTGTACCGCCTGGTTTATCGTCGTCATCTTGTGCCATATGGATCTGCATCATTCTAAAATAGGTTAGGGGAGGGCGACTCTGCAACCCCTGTTCACCATCAAAATCCATC
>JBKBTH010000227.1:0-3828 GCA_046290915.1 Sphingorhabdus sp. | reverse complement strand
TGTCTCTTGCGGAACACCGTCGGGATTGTCGTCGGTCTGCAACAAGTAAGGCACGACCGAAGAGATGAGCACCGCGCGCGCAACCCCCGCGCCTTCGTAGCGCGACATGTACCGCGCCACCTCGCCACCGCCCATGGAAAAGCCGACAAGCGTAACATTCTCGGTAGCGTTCGTCGCCTTCATCACATCGGCTAGGTCGTCGGTCATGCCGTCATAGTCATAACCGCCCCACGTCTGTTCCGACCGCCCAAATCCGCGGCGGTCATAGGAAATTACGCGATGCCCGGCACTCGCCAATGCTTCGGCGACGGGATCCCAGCTGTCGGATGAAAGCGGCCAACCATGGATGAGGATGACTGGATTGCCCGCGCCCCAGTCCTTTACATAAAGCCACGCGCCGTCGCGGGTTTCGATCATAGGCATCGTGCAGTCTCCTGTGCATTAAAAGCTACAAAGGAAACCGCTTAACCGGCCGGACGTTCCGCCTTAGTCGTCAGCGTGATTAAAGTGCCTCAAACGAGGCTAACGAAGCTGTCCATCACCCTTTTGCGACCAGCCTGTTCGAATTCAATCTCGAGCTTATTGCCTTCAATTTCCGCAATTTCGCCATAACCGAACTTCTCGTGGAAAACGCGCAGGCCAACGCTCAGGTCGCTTCGTCCTTTATTGCCGAGACTAACTGCGCTGCGGGTGTTTTCCGGAATACGCTGCGGACGCGGGTTAAAACCGCCCGATGTGGCCGCCCGTTGCCAGCCGGGACCACGGGCATTGCTGCGGCCTTGGTTGGCGGCTGCCAGATGCGCGAAGGGGTCAGTTTGCTCGCTCCAGTTGGCGCGCCAAAGTGAAGCGCCGCCGGTCATGGTTTGCTCTGCCTCGATATGGTCGAGCGGCAGTTCCTCAATGAACCGGCTTGGAATGCTGCTGGTCCACTGGCCGTAGATGCGCCTGTTTGCGGCATGGATGATTGTACACCGGCGCTTGGCGCGTGTTATCGCGACATAAGCCAGCCGACGTTCCTCCTCCAACGAGGCGAGACCGCCTTCGTCGAGCGCACGTTGCGACGGGAAGATACCCTCTTCCCATCCGACAAGGAAGACGTTGTCATATTCCAGGCCCTTGGCGGCATGAATGGTCATGATCGTGACGCTCGCGCCGCTATCACCGCGGTCGTTATCCATCACCAGGCTGACATGCTCCAGAAATTCGCCGAGCGTTTCATATTCTTCCATCGCGCGGGCAAGTTCGCTCAGGTTTTCAAGGCGAGCCGATGCCTCAGTGCTGCGTTCGGCCTGCAACACGGCGGTGTAGCCGCATTCGTCCATGATTAGCCGCGTGAGGTTCGCCGGCGACATACGGGCCGCTTCATCACGCCAGCGCGCAATGTCGACCACTAGGTCAGCAAGCGACTTGCGCGCCTTGCCAGTCAGCTCATCCGTCCCGACCAATCGGGCAGCGGCGACCGAGAGCGGCGCACGCTCGGCGCGGGCGACGATGTGGATTTTTTCAACCGCTTTGTCGCCAATGCCGCGTTTTGGGACATTGACGATGCGCTCAAAAGCAAGGTCATCGGCTGGCTGGTTTACGATGCGCAAATAGGCAATTGCATCGCGAATTTCTGCGCGTTCGTAAAAGCGAAAGCCACCAACTATCCTATAGTTAACGCCAATTTGTATGAAGCGGTCTTCAAACTCTCGCGTTTGGTGCTGCGCGCGCACGAGAATCGCTACGCTATCAAGGCTCTCGCCCTTATATTGCAACGCTTCAATCTCTTCGCCGACGCGACGCGCTTCTTCGGGGCCGTCCCACACACCAATGATGCGGACCTTTTCGCCTTCGTCGAGTTCAGTCCACAATGTCTTGCCAAGCCGTGTACTGTTGGCGTCTATCAAGCCGGATGCGGCGGCCAAAATATGTGGCGTGCTGCGATAATTTTGCTCAAGCTTTATGGTCTTCGCGCCGGGGAAGTCCTTCTCAAAACGCAGGATGTTCGCAACCTCTGCGCCGCGCCATGAATAAATGCTTTGGTCATCGTCACCGACGCAGCAGATATTTTTGCGCTTTTGCGCGAGCAGGCGAAGCCAGAGATATTGGACGGCGTTCGTGTCCTGATACTCGTCGACCAGAATATATTTAAACTGCGCCTGATATTTTTCGAGGATGTCGCGGTTGTTCTTCAGCAGGTTCAGCCCGTGCAATAACAAATCGCCAAAATCGCAGGCGTTGAGGGCAAGCAAACGCGCCTGATACAGCGCGTACATTCGCTGGCCCTTACCATTGGCAAACGCCTCATTGTCACCGGCGTCCAAATCGGCAGGTGACTTGCCCGCGTTTTTCCATTTGTCCAGCAACGCAGCAAGTCCGCGCGCTGGAAAGCGCTTCTCGTCCAAATCTTCTGACTGAATGAGTTGCTTGAGCAATCTGATTTGATCGTCAGTGTCGATGATCGTGAAATTGCTTTGCAGCCCGATGACTTCGGCATGGCGGCGAAGTAGCTTTGCGCCAATGCTGTGGAACGTGCCAAGCCACGGCATGCCTTCAACTGCCGAGCCGACCATCGCACCAATGCGCTCCCGCATTTCGCGCGCTGCCTTGTTCGTGAAGGTCACGGCGAGAATTTCGGAAGGCCATGCAAGGCGCGTGTACAAAATCTGCGCCATACGCGCGGTTAACGCGGCGGTTTTCCCGGTGCCCGCACCGGCAAGTAGAAGCACGGGGCCTTCAGTTGTGAGAACGGCTTCGCGTTGCGGCGCGTTTAATCCGCGCAACCATGGTGGCTCCGTCTGCGACGGATCTGTCTGGACCTGATTAACTGACATGCGCGAACAGTTAGGGAACGAAGCGACGAACCGCAAGCGCTGTTCGGTGAAGCGGCGGAACTAATCTGCCGCGCCGTGCATTTCCGTCTTGTCCATTAAAGGAGAGATGAAATGCGCAAGACCCTGTTATTTGGTGCCGCAGCATTGTTCGGAATTATCGCAACCGACCCGGCATTTTGCTTTCAAGACTCTACAACTACGGCGCAGACCCAACCTGACGAGCCGGTTGGACCAGATGGCCCGTCAACGCCGCCTATGGGCGACCCGTCGCAACCTGCCCCGCCCATTACCGAGCCGTTGCCCCCGGAAATGTCGCCAAACTCCAATGGGGCACCGATCATGAGTCAAGATATGCCTGTGGGCCCAATGGCTACGCCGCCATCGCTGCGCGGTGAAACAGCCGTCAGCGGTGGAACGACTTCAGCGATGTTAACACCACAAGCTGCGACCAAGGCTTATCCGGTTTGTTCGAAAACACTTCAGGACAATTGCCGGAACGCAGGCGAGGGCACCCGCGCCACGAAACGACCGCGCCGTTAAGTCGCGTCTGGACGCAATAGCGTAATCTTTGCTTTGCCAATGTTACGTACGGTATCGACGGTAAAGCCCTTAACCTCGACATCTTCTTTGATGCTCGTTTCAACGCTAATCCACGCGGAGGGTGCAAACCATCCAAAGCGGCCAAGCTTGTCGAGCGCGACGGAGCCAGCGCCGCTGAGATAAGGCGGGTCCATCAGGACGATGTCCGCAGGCTTTAACGCGCTGCCCATCGACATTACCGACGATTTGCGGACATCGCATTGCTCTTTGGCGGCAAGCTTTGAAATATTCTTTGAAAGTGCATCGAGTGCCATTTCGTCCTGCTCGACAAAGGTGCAATGCGCGGCGCCGCGCGATAAGGCCTCAAGTCCAAGCGCGCCCGAGCCTGCAAATAGGTCGAGCACGCGCAGGTCTTCGAATGAACCAAGCCGGCTGGTGAGCATCGAAAACAATGTCTCGCGTGTCCGATCAG
>JBKBTH010000226.1:0-3844 GCA_046290915.1 Sphingorhabdus sp. | reverse complement strand
TAAAGTGGTACGTGAGCTGGGTTCAGAACGTCGCGAGACAGTTTGGTCCCTATCTGCCGTGGGCGTCGAAATTTGAGAGGAGTTGACCCTAGTACGAGAGGACCGGGTTGAACATACCTCTGGTGTACCTGTCGTGGCGCCAGCCGCGCAGCAGGGTAGCTATGTATGGACGGGATAACCGCTGAAAGCATCTAAGCGGGAAGCCTCCCTCGAGATTAGATTTCATCGAGTCGTAGTAGACCACTACGTTGATAGGTTGGGTGTGGAAGCGCAGTAATGCGTGAAGCTAACCAATCCTAATTACTCTTTTCGCGCTTGAAGTCCCACCATCAATGACAGTGCTGACACGTTCAGCAACGTCGATGGCGGATGATTACATCGCAACCAGATAAAATATTCCCTGCACGGGCATCGATTATAACCCAATGACACTTATGTGTGGCGACGCTGTCTCAACGATAGCGCACCACATTATGAGCGCCTGCTTCATTGCTTGGTGACCATAGCGTTTGTGACCCACCCGATCCCATCCCGAACTCGGCCGTGAAACCAAACTGCGCCGATGGTACTACCGCTTAAGCGTTGGAAGAGTAGGGCGTCGCCAGGCATTGCAGCCGGCGCTCATAGACATAAGTGCATCGGAAAAACCCATTCATAGTTCAAAAGGCGGACCGCTGTCGTGCATTCGACAGATGTCCGCCTTTTTTCGTTTTTGTCCCGTTGAAATACAGGACATCTTGGTGGCGCGGGATGGAGCAGCCCGCCGCCGTATCGCGAAAGCGATGCGGGAAACAAAAAAGGCTTCCGGGCGACAGCAGTGTCGCTCAGTTGGTGGCGCGGGATGGAGCAGCCCGGTAGCTCGTCAGGCTCATAACCTGAAGGTCGTAGGTTCAAATCCTACTCCCGCAACCAACGCACAAGCTTAGCGGCAATGCCGCTTAGCGGCGCGTTGCCCCGGACCTGATCCGGGGCCCATGCAGCCCAAACACCCCGCCTCGTGCGGGGTTTTTTGTTGGAGGTGACGAGCGCTGGATTAAAAACGCGTTCAGCCGGAGCAATGGCCTAGCCATTGCGGAGACCATGCGCACAGCCAGTAAATGCTACTCTCATAGTTACCCGAGAAAACCTGGATTCCGCGGTGCGAAGCAAGTTTTAATAAGCTGAATGCTCGCCACTTCGGACAGCGTCGTCAAGTTCGCGCCATTTATTTCCTATTTCAGTGATGCTCAATGCCGCGTTGAACGGCAGGAATGTTGTGGATTTTGCATCTAGAGATAACCAACCCATTTAGGTCAATTCCAGCAATTCGGTGTGAATATAAAATTATATGTTGCGTTTACACAACAAAACATATATCAATTACGCATGTCGAGAGTGATACACAACAAAATCGCCATGTTCCGCGCCGACGCTGGAATGAGCCGGCGTGAGTTAGCTGACGCTGTAGGGGTAAATCCGCAGACAATAGGCTTTCTTGAACGCGGCGACTATAAACCCAGCCTCGAACTGGCTCTGTCGATTGCGGAGTTGTTCGGCGTGTCCGTAGAACTGCTATTTTCATTTGAGCCGTTCCCATCGCTCTCACACGCATTACAAAAAGGACGCGACTGATGGATATTAATGAGACCTCTGTGATTGCACGAGTTGAGCGTCTAGCGACGCGGCTCACTGGACGCGACGTGTACCTGTCAATTGGTGGACCGCTGATGTCCATAATTGTAAATTTCTTCCTCATTTTAGTCGCGTTTGCAGGTCTCGTCGCGGCTTCAAAAGGATTGCGCTTTGGTCAGTCGCTTATCTTTGGAGCCTTTATCTGGTCGTTGGCCCATACATTGATCTTAAAGGCCAAGCAGGGAGGGAATGCACAGCCAGACGAACGTGAACGCGTACTTTCTTCGAATGCTGCTGCCGTCGGCGCTTGGGCTCTTTGTTCGCTCATGGGCATTTGGTGTCTCATTGTCGGAGGCTTCGCCGAATATGGTGTGTGGTATCCCGATACCGACTTGGAGTGGAGGTCGCTTGGATTCTTCATCATTGGGTTGACATCTCAGGTTACCAACATTGTATCTGCATGGATGACACCGGCTTATGCTTCGGAAATCGATGTAGACGAGTGAAATGGTCGACTTTTGAAATCGGTCCTAATGTCCGCAATGTTGTCGTGTCCTGACGGTCTGCTTTAGCTAACAATTGTCCGAAAGGCGACGCTCCGCTTTGCGTAAATTTGTTTCAATCACCGGCCTGCTGCGGCCGCTGTCCGCATAAAGCACCGTAGGGGAAACCCGCGATCTGAAACCGTTTGTCTTGGAATAGGCTCGAGCCAACGGCAATGGGTCCGCCCAAATAGCGCTGTTCATCCAACCGAAAGGTTATTCCGATCATCCCCATCAAACGTAGCGTTATGGCGTGGCTTGAGCGCTGCGCGACAGAATATCGATATTTGGGGGGCTTCCGACCAACCAGCATGCACATCTTGGGGGGTGGTCCAGACGGGATCATACAGATGTACGCGTTGGCTGATTTTTGAAGATGGAGGACCAAATGCGTTTACTTTCCCGTTGTCCGAAAACCACGCTCGCTGTGCTTGGGCTACTTGCCGCGCCAGCATATAGCGGCTTGTCCGCACAACAGATGCACGCGCAGCAAGAACCGGTTGAGGCAGGCACTGTCGTCACCGGAACGCCGCCTGCGGACATTACTGGCCTTGCCGCCGGACCCGACATTAAGGGTATGATTTCGGCGCGTAAGGACGACCGGATATTGGTCACTGGGCCAGACGGTCTCAAAACCCCTTTGTTCATTACCGAGGCGACCGAGGTGCGTTCAAGCTCGGGCCTGTTTGGCCTTGGCCGAAGCAAGCTGGCGGCGGACTCGCTGTTGAACGGCTTGCCGATGACCGCAAAGACGGTGCAATGGGGTGGTGGCCTTATCGCGACGCAAATCAAGGTGCAGAACAAGGACCTGAAAACCGCGAGTATGATCCGCACTGGCACGGAACAGGGCTTTTCCGAACAGACCGCGGCGACCGAAGCCTTGCGCAGCCGCGTGGCCGATATTGACCAATATAATGTGAAGGGCACGACCAACGTCTATTTCGACACCGGCAAATGGCAGTTGTCACAAGCCGCGCAGGCGGATTTATGTGCCGCCGCTTCGCAGGCCAATGCGACTGAAAACGCGCTGATGCTGGTTGTTGGCTACACGGACTCGGTGGGCGATTATGATTATAATCAGGAACTGAGCGAGAAGCGCGCGTCCAAGGTGGTCAACCATTTGCAGCAAGCCTGTGGGTGGAAACCCTATCGCATGTTGACGCCGACGGGCATGGCCGAGGCCGACCCGTTGGCGGACAATGAAACCGTGCAAGGCAAGGCGCAGAACCGCCGCGTTGCGATCAATATCCTCGTCAGCAAGAGCGTCGACGGATTTTAACACGCGCAAGGGGTGGGCTGGTGTCCGCCCCTACCGCCGCTCCTCCCGCAGTGGCTTGCAATGTAGGATTTGGGCTGTCAATCTGGCGCTCGTCAGCGCAAATCGCATTTGCGATAAGGCGACAAAGGAGACAGTGTTTTCGGCGTTGCCGGTATCTTTTGTCGCCTTAACGTGATGCCTTGGCGGAAACGGCCTCGTCGTTCGTAGAAAATAACCCATTCCCCATCGAAGCCACGGCTTCCCGCTTGCCCTTGCCCGCTAGTCATGACAGCAAGGAAAAAAGACGGCAGGGGAGCCCAAAAATGACATATTATCTGAAGACCATCTTGCTGCTGAGTGCAGCGACCATTCCAGCGTCGGCATTTGCCCAAACAGCAGCGCCCGCTGCCGCCGCCGCTGAAGAGAAGGCGCC
>JBKBTH010000022.1:0-12610 GCA_046290915.1 Sphingorhabdus sp. | reverse complement strand
AAATAGCGCAAGCTCGACTGCACGATTTTGCGTGTCTGACGCTGCTTTGGTATCGGCCCCGCTAATTTGCCGCGAAAGTGCAGGCAGGATTGCTGTACCGATTGCGATGCCAATTAATCCCAATGGCAGCTGGTTCAGACGGTCTGCATAATAAAGCCACGACACGGACCCTTCTGGCAGAAACCGCGCAGCGAGCGACGTTGAGATAAGAAGGTTAAACTGGATTGCGCCTTGGCCAATTGCGGCTGGCGCAATCAATGCGAGCATCAGTTTTACGTCGGGTGTCAAGCGCGGAAAAGCAAGCTTCAGGCTAACCCCGGCGCGGCGGCACGCCCACATCAGCCACAGCAATTGAAGTGCCCCGGATACCGTAACCGCGATGGCTTGGGTAACCGCCGTTTCAACTTCGCTTTCACCACGGAAGAAGATCAGCGCGAGTATCATGCAGATATTCAGCAATATCGGTGCAGCGGCATTGACCCAGAAGCGATTCAGCGAATTCAATATCCCGCCAAGAAGTGAAACCAGCGAAATGAGCGCGAGATATGGAAAGGTGATGATCGTCAGATGGCGTGCGAGTGCAAATTTCTCCGGTCCACCATCGGGGAATCCGCCCGTCATAGCCCAGACGATGGGACCCGCAGCCAGCATCATGACGCACGTGAACAGCACCAAAAACGGGAACAGCACTGACAATACTTGGCTGGCGAAGGTTCGCGCAGCGTCAAGGCCCGCATCTGCCTTTTCGCGCTCTGCCTCGGTCATTTTTTTATTGAACAGCGGCACAAATACCGCCGCAAAGGCACCTTCAGCGAACAAGGCACGAAACAAGTTCGGGAGCCGCCACGCAATCAGGAACGCGTCGGATGCAAGACCTGCACCGACGTAACGCGCCATCAACATATCGCGCACGAGACCAAGCACGCGGCTGACCAAAGTCAGCCCCCCGATGGTGATGCTGTTTCGAACCAGGCTCATATGTTCACCTGGTGCCTACGGCTTCAGGCTTCGCCTGCAGGCTGCGTTTCGGCCATCTGCTGGGCTTGCGCCAATTGCTGCAGATACAATGCGTTGAAATCGATTGGTTCAAGGACGAGCGGCGGATAGCCTGCATCGCGAACAGCATCGGCCACAATTCGGCGTGCAAACGGGAACATCAAACGCGGCGCTTCACCGAAAAGGAACGGGTGTGCTTGCTCTTCGCTTACATTGCGGAGACCAAACAGAGTGCCGTAATCAAGCTCGACCGAGAAATGGACACCATTATCGCTTTCGGCTTTCACCGCGAGTTTCAGGGTGATTTCATGCACTTCATCAGTAATCGCATTCGCCTGAATATTCACCTGCACGTCGATTTGCGGACCTGCTTCCCAGTTAAAGCTGTGTGGGGCATGTGGGTTTTCAACCGACAAATCCTTAATATATTGGTTCAACATACCGACCGCAGGTGCGGTATCTTCGCCATTGGCTTTTACATTTTCGGAAACGATGGTGCCTGCTTCGTCAGCCATGTGATGTCGTGCTTTCCTGTTGATTGCTATGGACGCCAGATAGCGCCCCTCTAATGGCCGTCGCGCCTAGCAGGGGAACCGGCAAAGGGCAATCATTGTTGCGCATGCGGCAGGCCGCATTTTTCTTTGGGTAAAGCCCTTTGAAACCCGCAACATTAGTGCTTATATGGTATTGAGGCGGAGCTGGATGGGATATATTCCATACAGCCTAGATTATATGCCGGACTTATTTGGCGCATGGAGGCGTTGTGACTTTCACTATTGTATTGCTTGCTCTTGTTGCAGCGTTTCTCGGCCTTCGGCTTTATTCGGTGCTTGGAAAACGCACTGGTCACGAACAGGAGCCCGTTGCGCGCCGTCCTATTGAAACAACTACCCAACCGATGCTGCGTCAGCCATCGGCGGGAACTGACGCTGTGCCAGCCATTCCAGCAGACGATATCTCGAATGTCGATATGGCTGCGCAAAGCGGCATTAAAGCAATTTCAAACGCCGACCGGAATTTTGACCTCGGGCTGTTTGTAGAAGGTTCCAAGTCTGCCTACAAAATGGTGCTTGAGGCCTATTGGCGCGGGGACAAGGAAGCGTTGCGTTTCCTATGCGACGACGATGTCTTTGACAGCTTTGCCGAAGCCATTGATGGTCGCGAAGCACGCGGCGAAACATTGGCTAACCGGTTGGTCCGCATCGACGAAGTGCGTGTTGTGGACGCAAGTTACGACCACCCAATGGCACGCGTTTCGGTTCGATTTGATGCTGACATCGCGGCAATGGTCAAAGACGCCGATGGAAATGTCATCGGTGGCTCAATGACCGATGCTGTGGAAACGCACGATATCTGGACCTTCATGCGCGATGTTAAATCAGGCGGCCGCAACTGGAAGCTTGACGAAACCGACTCCGTCTGATTCATCGGGGCGATGAAACGCGCCCTCATTGCCTTAGGCTTATCCGCTTTTACCGTGTCCGCTTGTTCGGGCGGCGTTATCCCCAATGGTGTGCCCACGGCATCAACTGGGGTATCACGACCATCCCCTGATGCACGGCCGCCTGAAAAGGCAGCCAGACCGATCCCGTCCACGCCCGAGGCAACTCTTGCAGCGCCCGTGCCCTCCGGTGACGGCACGACGGCAGCCAGCTTGGGCGTTGTGCGTGGCCCGGAAATCGGATCGCTACAGGTAGATGCACGCAAGGCGAAGCTTGCCATGGATAGCTTTCGGACGAGCTGTCCGGGCCTTGTTCGCCGGAACGACACTAGTGGCCTCACGCAAGGTGCCGATTGGATTCCCGCCTGCGACGCTGTAAAAACATGGACGGGTGATGCAGTATCATTTTTCGCGGCGCACATGGACGCCGTGCAAGTAGGAGACGGCAAAGCATTTGCGACGGGTTATTATGAACCGGAAATCTTGGGTTGCCGCACGCGGCAGGCCGGTTGTGAAGTGCCTGTCTATAAACGGCCGTCAGACCTGATTGATGTCGACCTTGGCCTGTTTTCCGATGATCTGAAGGGCAAGAGCATCAGGGGCAAGGTCAACGGCACTAAGTTTGTGCAATATGATGACCGTGCCGCGATTGAGGATGGCTCTTTGACAGGCCGTGGCCTTGAAATTGCCTATGCAAATGATGTTGTCGAATTCTTCTTCCTTCAAATTCAGGGGTCCGGACGGCTTAAGCTGCCCGATGGCGGTGTCATGCGCATTGGCTATGAAAGCCAACACGGCCGTGGCTATACCGGCATTGGCAGGTTGATGAAGGACCGCGGCCTCATCACCGATGGTTCGATGCAGGGGATTGTCGCCTATTTGCGTGCTAACCCCGAAGAAGGCCGCAAGATCATGCAGGAAAACAAAAGCTTTGTGTTTTTCCGTGAATTGACTGGCGCGGGGCCATTGGGCGCAATGGGCTATCCCGTTGTTGGCGAGGCAAGCGTTGCAGTTGACGTTAAGTTCATTCCCCTGGGCGCGCCACTTTGGCTGTCGATGGATCGTGCTGAACCGAACGGCATTTGGGTTGCCCAAGACACGGGCGGCGCGATTAAAGGCGCAAACCGGATTGATACATTTTGGGGCGCCGGTGACAGGGCGCGTGCCATCGCTGGCGGTATGTCGGCGCGGGGTGCTGCCCTGATTTTCTTACCCAAGGCAGCAGTCACGCGGCTTGGATTATAAGTTCGCCATGGCGCGGCATTTGGACAGCAATGAAAAGGCTCTGTGGGGGAAAGTTATCTCGACAGTTAGCCCGATGCACTCAATCAAACCAAAGGTGCAGGCAGTGGTCGCCGCAGCGTCCGACAAAGCGCTCTTGGCCAAGCATTTAAATGCGAAGCCCAAGCCAGTCCGCGCCGAACCGCCGAAACCGGTCTTGCAAAAACAAAGCAAAATCCCGCCCATCCCGCACAATCTTGATGGTCATTGGGACCGTCGCATCACGCGTGGTAGCATTATGCCTGACGTTAGTGTCGATTTGCACGATACGTCACTGTCGGGTGCTTATGCCCGGCTCGATGGCGCGCTTGAGCAGGCCATATCGCAAAAGATGAAGGTCGTGCTCTTGGTTACCGGCAAGCAACGGGCGCATGATCGCGCGAGTGGTCAGGGCAGGGGCGCGATTGCCGCCGTTGTCCGCGATTGGTTGGCGGCGTCACGCCATGCGCGGCATATTTCTGCTGTCCGCAACGCGCATCCCCGCCATGGCGGAGCGGGCGCGATTTACATTATGCTGAAAAGCTAGCTGCCAAGTATCCGGATCGCGACGCGCCGGTAGATTTCCGTGAGCGCGGCAAGGTCGGCAATAGCGACCGCTTCGTCCAACTTATGCATTGTCGCGTTGCACAGACCAAATTCAACAACGGGACAGATTTTCGTCAGGAAACGCGCATCCGAGGTTCCACCAGTGGTCGATGGTTCGGGCTTAATGCCCAACACGGTCTCGACAGCGTCCGAAATGGCGGCCGATAGTTCGCCCGGCGGGGTCAGGAACGCCTCGCCCGAAATCATTGCGGTCAAGGTGCCGCCACCCTTCTCGACAAGTTCTCGCATCCGCGCGACGAGCGCCTCGCCATTTTGCAGGTCGTTGAAACGGATAGACAATCTGGCTTCGGCCTTTGCTGGAATGACGTTGGTCGCTGTATTGCCAACAGCCAGGTCCGTGATCTCGATATTGCTTGGCTGGAACCAGTCAGTCCCTTCATCCAAGGAAATTGCTTCGATCTCGGACAATATCGCTACAAGCTTGGGGATGGGGTTATCGGCAAGGTGCGGATAGGCA
Organism: Sphingorhabdus sp.; assembly: GCA_046290915.1. Taxonomy (GTDB): domain Bacteria; phylum Pseudomonadota; class Alphaproteobacteria; order Sphingomonadales; family Sphingomonadaceae; genus Sphingorhabdus_B. The sequence continues at coordinate 7,829 of JBKBTH010000022.1, read as the reverse complement.
ACATGGCCCTGCGTTCCGGAAACCGATATCGACATGTTCACCGATCCGCGGCGTCCGATTTTCATCATGTCGCCAAGCCGGTTAACGCTGGTTGGTTCGCCCACAAGGCAGGCATCGGGAATCGTGCCAAGTGCCTGCATATGGTCGATTAACGCACGGGTGCCGTAAATCGCAGGCCCTTCCTCATCGCCAGTGATGATCAGGCTTATTGTGCCTGCGTCAGCCGGTATCTCATGCAATGCTGCCGCGAATGCTGCGATGCTGCCTTTCATGTCGACTGCGCCGCGACCGTGAAGCAAATCCCCCTTGATCTGCGGGACGAAGGGGTCGCTCGCCCATCCGGCACCCGGGGGTACGACATCCAAATGCCCCGCAAAGGCAAAGTGACGCCCGGCGGACTCGCGAATGGCAAACAGGTTTTCGACAGGCGCACCATGCGCTGGATTGTCATCACCATCGCCCGAAACAAAACGTTCAACGCGGAAGCCAAGTGGCTTCAGCATGTCCTCCAGCACGTCAAAAACGGCGCCATGTGCTGGCGTTACGCTTTCGCAGGAAATCAGGCGTTGGGCATAAGCCAGGGCAAGCGCATCAGTCATCGGACCAACGCGTTAAGCACTAATGCGTCATGAAACAAGTCAGACGTCGGCTTTGCGCAATGCCTTTTCGGTGAACATGGCATCGCCCTGAACCGAGCCGACAATGGCCACACTGCCATCAGCTTCGCGCCGTGCAACGAGCAGAACAAATTCGTCGCCTGCGCCTGCAAACTCGTTGAGGTCACGCTTGCGCGCTGAGCGCAAACGCGGACGCGGGTCATCGTTGGTTGCAGTCGCTGGCTCAACGCCATTAGCGATTTTCTTGGCACGCCGTTCAGCAGCTACAATGGCTTTCAAGCCGCCTTCATAGCCAGCAAGGATCGTCGCGAAGCCGCCCATCGGAACAACATTGCGGTGCGCAAATTGCAGCGCCGATGCAAATTCGGTGAGGCGGGTTTTGTCGTAGCCTACGCCAAAAACGAGTTTGACGATTGGCGTAAATGGCGCGCGTTCCTGCACTGTCAGGCCTGCGTCATTCAGCAATTCTGCATAATCGGCTGGGTGGTTGGCGGCAATCAGCGCAAAGTCGTGTGCGCGTCCAATCGCCTGATACAATGCATCGCGTGTCCGAAGGTCGGAATCGCGTGCCTGTTCCGCACATTGCCGTGCAGAATCCAGCCAGTCGGCAAGACTTGCATTTTCATCAGGTTCGGCCGCTTGCAGGACATAGACATCATCTGCCTCGGCGTCATCATATGGCGCTGCTTCGTCGAGATGTCCGGCAATTGGTCCATCCGCCCATACCGGCACATGTTCCGGCCGCAGCGGCAATGATGCGAGCGCCTGTTGAACTTCAAGCTGCAACGGCTCGCTAATGTCTGCAGGCGCAGCTTCTTTCCAGTTGATGACGCCGTAAATGAAATCAATCGTGTCGTCGTCGGACGAATAGGGCAGCAAAATGCCGCGATACATGATGGCATTGCCGCGATCGTTCACAAACTCGGCTTCGAAGCCAATGGGCGCGCGGTTGGCAATGATTTGAAGATAGTGGTCGGTTATACGCGACAGGAGCGAGAGGCGCGGGACTTCATCCAGATAGGTGATGTCAGCGCTTAAGCCGCATTCAATGCGCAATTTGTCGCCAAGAAATTCAATCGACGGATTTTCGATTCCCGACGTGAAATCGAGAAGTACGCTGTAGTCGCGGAAATCTTCGACAGCCGATGGATCGAGTTCTTCGATGCTTGGATAATTTTTGTCATGCAGCTGCGACGTCCAAAAATTATAGGCACGAACCTGCATCCGGCGTTCGTCGCCAGATATCAATGGGGGCGCTTCGATTGCCGCATCTTCGTCCTCATAAAGGGCGTAGGCGGGCAAATCAGCATCAAGGTCCGATCCAAACGGTTCAAATCCTCGCAAATTATCCATCTCTTGGTCCTGTCGATGTAGTTCGCCACGATGGGCCACGTTACATTGCAGTCAGATGGTTAAGATGTCGTAAACTTAGAAGGACCGCGGTGGGCCGTCCTTTTTGTAAATGAATGTATCTGGATGGCGTATATAGCCTACTGAAGGACGCGCGCGAGGGCGTTTGACCAGCCTGAAAGGCGCGCGTCGCGTGCATGCTTTTCCATCGTTGGCGCAAACCGTTTCACACCGCCACGCATGACGGCGGCATCCTCAAGCGACTTGTACATCCCGCATCCAACGGCGGCGAGCATCGCAGCGCCAAGCGCCGTCGTTTCAACAAAGGCGGGGCGTTCGACATCGATTGCAAGCATGTCGGCAAGATCCTGCGCCATCCAGTCATTGGCGACCATCCCGCCATCGATGCGCAGTTCCGCCCAATCCGCGCCATCTGCGGCGAAGGCTGTTTTCAGGTCATAGGTCTGGTGCGCCATCGCCTCCAGCGCGGCGCGGGCAACATGTGCCTTGGTCGCTGAGAAACTCAGGCCGCTGATGCTTGCCCGTGCATCAGGGCGCCAGTGCGGTGCGCCAAGGCCGGACAGCGCTGGTACAAGATATACGCCGCCATTGTCGGGCACACTGCGCGCTAAAGTTTCGGTGTCCGCCGCGTGCGCAATAAGCCCAAGATCGTCGCGGAGCCACTGGACGAGGCTTCCGGCGACAAACACGGAACCTTCAAGCGCATAATGTCGCACGCCGTCCAACTGGTACAATATCGTCGACAAAAGCCTGTTGCGCGACTGTCGCAATGTCGTGCCGGTTTGCGTGAGCACAAACGCGCCCGTGCCGAATGTCGCTTTGGTCTGGCCCATAGCAAAGCAGCCTTGACCGATCGTGGCCGCTTGTTGGTCGCCCGCCATACCCGCAATGCGGATTGGTCCGCCAAAATGCTCTGGTAATGTGATGCCAAGATCGCCAGCGCAGTCTGTGATCTCCGGCAATATGTCGCGCGGCACACCGAACAAGTCGGTCAGACCGTCGTCCCATCCGCCGCTGCCAATCGCCATTAACGCGGTGCGCGAGGCGTTGGTGGCATCCGTAATATGGCTTCCGCCCGTCAGGCGGAACACAAGGTAGCTTTCAACGGTGCCCACGGCGAGGTGCGCGCCGGCGTCCTTAAGCTGGGGCCAGTTTTCCAAAGCCCAGCCGATTTTGGAGCCAGAAAAATAAGGATCAAGCAACAGGCCGGTCTTGGCCTGAACCACGGGTTCCTCGCCTTGCGCCTTCAATTCCGCGCAGGCGTCTGCGGTGCGCCGGTCCTGCCACACAATTGCAGGGGCAAGCGGCTTGCCTGTGCGCTTGTCCCAGAAAACAACGGTCTCGCGCTGGTTGGTGATGCCAATGCCCGCAATACGGTCAGCGCCGCCTGCTCTCGCAATCATCGATTGTGTACATTCGAGCGTCAGGTTCCAGATTTCCTCCGCATCATGCTCCACAAGCCCCGGCGCTGGGTAATGCTGGGTCAACGGGCGTTGGTAACTGTCCACGGCGGCGCCGTCAGCGGTAAACAGAACGGCGCGGGTCGATGTCGTGCCTTCATCGATAACAATGATATATTCGCTCATGCCTCAAGCGCCGAAAGCCGGCGTCCCTCCTTGCTCCAGATAAATACGGCCCGATTGCCAAAGATGATGCGGTTTACCGTCAAGGCGGTCAACACACAGGTCACAAGGACAATCGCCATCACGTCGATATAATGCAGCCACCCGATACCCATATGCTGATAAAATGTTTCGCCGGGGTAAAGCGTGTCGGGCACATACAAAATGAAATTGTGGAACGCATAAAGCGCAACGCCCCAAACCAGCCCGGCGATAGCGGCCCTTGCATCCATATTCCGGAAAAGCAGCCCCGTAATGAATGCGGACAGGATTGGCATCGACGACAGGCCGTTTAGCTGCTGCAATAGGTTAATAATGCTCTTTGCATTTTCATAGACCGGAACCAGCAGGACCGAGGTAATGGTCAGGACAATCGACACAATCGCCGCAAGCCGCCAGTGGTTGGCAACTGGACGGATGAATTTGTCGTGAAAATCGACCGAATACAATGCGACCGAACTGTTCAAAATGGCGCTGGTATGCGCGATAACCGCAGCCATCATCATGGCGGCAAACGCGCCTGACATCCAGCCGGGCAACACATGTGCCACAAGCTTTCCATAAGCCGCATCGCCCAAGCTGCCGAACAGTTTATACGCGACGACGCCGGGAATGACGACGATCGCAGGGATGATGAGTATCCGGACGACAGCGGCGGCCAGCACGCCCTTTTGCGCTTCCTTTACGGTCGGCGCAGTCATCGCCTTTTGCGTAATGTTCTGGTTGGTCGACCAATAGAATATCTGGATAAAAATCATGCCCGTGAACAATGTGTGGAACGGGATAGGGGAATCGATGCTGCCAATCATTGATGTCCGTTCGGCAGGCACGGTGGACAGGTCAAAGCCGACCGCGGCGAGTGCCAATATGACCACCAAAAACGCGATCGCGAGCACGCCGATGCCTGAATAGGTGTCCATAACCGCGACGGCGCGTAAGCCGCCTGTAATGGTGTAGATGGCCGCGATTATCGCCATAGGTGCCGCAAACCAGATGAGCGACCAGTCGACCCCGAACATTGATTTCAAAAACAGGCTACCCGAATAAAGCGCCGCTGGAAGGTAGATCAGGATGTTGCCCAACAGAAACAGCGCCGAAATCACGGTGCGTATGCTTCCGCCCTTGTACCGTCGCTCCAGCAATTCTGTTACGGTTGTGCAATTGTTGCGATAATAAATCGGCACAAAAACATAAGCCAAGATCAGCAGGCCCACGAAACCCGAAATCTCCCACCATGCGAGCAGCAGCATCTGGTTGCCGTTCATGCCGACCAGTTGCTCGGTCGACAGGTTGGTCAGCGTAATTGACCCCGCAACGAACAGCCAGGTGAGCCCACCGCCTGCCAGGAACACCTCTTTGGTGGAGCCTGCGTCCCGCGTGCGCTGCGCACCCTTGCCGTGCACTTTCCAGTAAGTGAGGATGGCGATGAGCACGGTCAACGCGACAAATATGCCAATTTGCGCTGCGCTGTTGGTTGTTTCGAACATCCATCCCCCCGATGATTTTCGTTACAAAGCTTCGACTTTGCTTTTTTGCTAATATGCGGGTTAAACGGCTATATAGAAAACACAAAGCAACAAATGGGTCGCAACGCCCAACTGAATTTTGGGGGAGCATTCGTTGGACCATTTGCGATTTGATGCCCGGGACGCGACCTTGATATTGGCCTGTGCAAAGGGTGCGCCGCCATCGGTGATCTATTGGGGCGCTGCTCTGCCGCAAACTGTCGACTTGGCGCAGTTGGAAACCCTGTTTTTTCGGCAAGGCATGCATGGCGTCGCGGATGTTGCGCTGCCCCTATCCTTGGCCATGGAGCCTGGCTTGGGCCATCCAATGATGCAGGGTTTTGCTGCGCATCGGGAAGGCGAAGACTGGTGCAGCCTATTCGAAGTCGGAAAAGTCGAAACGCAACCGAATCGCGCGAAAATCATATGCCGTGATGAACGCACGCGGCTTGGGCTCGAATATGACATCGATTTCGATCCTGCCACAGGCGTTTTGCGTATCCGGACAAATTTGACCAACTACGGTGCGACTGCGCTCGATGTGAATGAAGTGATGACGGCCTGCCTGCCTGTGCCTGAACGCATGACCGAGATTATCGGATTTACGGGGCGCTGGACTCAGGAATTTACGCAAGATCGGGTGAAGCGCAGCGCAGGAACATATCTGCGGGAAAACCGCAGCGGTCGCACTTCGCATTTCAGTTACCCCGCAATCTTGCTGGCAACGCCCGGCACCAACGAAAGTGCGGGTGAGGCTTATGGTTTTCACTTAGAATGGAGCGGTAACCATCGCCTGCGTGTGGACTCGCTCACTGATGGACGCGTTTTGGCGAGCCTTGGTGCGCTGCTGTTGCCTGGCGAGGTTCGGCTGGCACCGGGTGAAACATTCGCGAGCCCTCAAATCGTCGCTGCGTATAGTGCCGATGGTTTCAGCGCGCTGAGCCGTAAATTTCACGAGTATGTACGGACCAAACTGCTTCGCCCGGAAATGCGTGCCAAGCCGCGGCCAGTGCATTACAACACTTGGGAAGCGGTATATTTCGACCATGATGTCAAGAAGCTGAAAGAATTGGCAACCCGCGCTGCCGACATTGGTGTTGAGCGCTTTGTTCTGGATGACGGATGGTTCGGGGGCAGGCGGCATGACCGCGCCGGATTGGGCGATTGGGTTGTGTCGGACGATGTTTATCCCGATGGGCTGAAGCCATTGATCGACCATGTCACGGCGTTGGGCATAGAGTTTGGACTTTGGTTTGAACCCGAAATGGTCAACCCCGACAGCGAATTATACCGCTCACATCCGGATTGGGTGCTTGGTGTGGACGGCGTCGAGCAAGTGCCGTTCCGGTCGCAGCTTGCGCTCGACATTAGCCGAACCGAGGTTGCGGACTATTTATTTCAGGCAATCGATACAGTGCTGTGCGACCACGAGATCAGCTACATAAAATGGGATATGAACCGCGATTTGAGCCATCCGGGTGGTGCATCCGGCACAGCGCACGCGTTTGCGCAAGTTACGGCGCTTTACGCGCTGCTCGACCGTGTTCGCACCGCGCATCCCAATGTCGAAATTGAGAGCTGTTCCTCGGGTGGTGCGCGCGCCGATATGGGTGTGCTGGCGCATAGTGACCGCGTCTGGACCTCCGACAGCAATGATGCGCTTGACCGGCAATATATCCAAAGGGGCGCGAGCTTCTTCCTGCCGCCTGAAGCTATGGGCTGCCATGTGGGACCAGCCCGCTGCCATGTGAGTGGACGCCGGCTGTCGATGGATATGCGCGCCGCGACAGCCTTTGCGGGGCATATGGGGCTTGAGCTGAACCTGCTGACGGAAAGGCAGGCCGACCTCGACATTCTGAAGTCCGCCATCGCGTTGCATAAACGTCACCGTGCGTTGCTCCATGACGGCGACTTGGTCAGGATCGATACAGCCCCGCAGCTTGTTGCAAATGGCGTCGTCGCGCGTGACCGAGCAGAGGCTTTGTATTCCGTAGCCTATGTCGCAAGCGACCCGCAGGTTTTGCCAGAACGCTTGAGGTTGTTGGGTTTAGACCCAGCAACTAATTATCTGGTCAAGCTGATCTGGCCGACAAGCTGGCAGGCCATTAAGGGCCCATCGGCAATTGAGATGCTGGGGCTGCATGATGATGGCGCGACGTTTAGCGGTGCCGCGCTGATGCACGGCGGGTTGCAACTGCCACACGCGCATCCCGAAACCTGTTTGCTGTTTTACGCTATAGCCGTCTGAAGCGCGCCGATACGGTCACGGGCTTGCGCAAGGTCCGCGACGAAGTTCTGCCGTTCGCGTGCCGCTGCTTCTGCATCGGGAAGGCGCAACAAATAGCTGGGGTGGATGGTCACGAGCACTGGAACGCCTTCAATGCTTTCCAAGATATGGCCTCTGTTGGCTGTAATGGCGACATTGTTGCCTGTGAGACTGCGCGCTGCCGTTGCACCTAGCGCCACAATTAAATCCGGTTGAACCATTTCTATTTCGCGCTTGAGCCACCAGCGGCAGTGGTTGATCTCTCCGACATTAGGACGATCATGAATGCGGCGTTTGCCGTCTTGTTTGAATTTGAAATGTTTGACCGCATTGGTAACGTAGGCTTGTGCACGATCAATTCCGGCTTCACGCAACGCAGTGTTGAATATCTGTCCTGCAGGGCCAACAAACGGCTGCCCTTGCATATCCTCCTGATCACCCGGCTGTT
>JBKBTH010000225.1:644-3873 GCA_046290915.1 Sphingorhabdus sp. | reverse complement strand
CACGTTCACTACCCTGTTAAATACACGTCAAGCGCCCGGATTAGTCCGGACGCTCTGCTGAGATTTTTATTATATTCCTGAAGGCGACTGCGATGCCCAAAAACATGCAGGTCAACAGGAGCGCAGGTGCGATACCCAGCCAGCGGTCCAAGACCCAACCAACCAAAGCACCACCAGCAGGACCCGCGATCAACTCGGTTAAAACCCTGTTCCCTTGCCGCATTCCTTTGGCTGGAACCTGATCCTTACCTGAGCGTTCTGCTTCGGCTTTCCGCACCGCTTTCAGCTGCATGTCTAACGACACGAGCCGGGCGTCACTTTTGCCTTTGCCATCCTGCCCGGAATTGTCCGACATCATGTGATTCCATCCAAATAAACACACGGAACCGCCACGCAATCGGGGCAACCCCGCCTAGGCATCGGCGCTTTAGGAGAGCGCCTGCGGCAAGTCAACAGCGCGTCGCCAAGAATGTTGCGTCGCAACAGAAAGGGCCGAAGCATCGCTGCCCCGGCCCGGTATTGTTGTTCGGGTGATACCCGGAATTAAGGGCAGCGCGAGTCCAATTCAGGCGCGCTGGAATCGCGGGTTTTCCATTGGCCAGACGGCGTCTGATATTTTTCGCCCGCGACAGAGCGCTCGGCAATCAAGCGGCATCCGCTACGCAGCGCCATTTCTTCAATGGTTGCGCCATTGGCGAGTGCTTCTTTGGAATAAGCCGCTCGGCGCTTGATGTTGATATCTTCGACCAATGCCTTGATGGCGGGCGACGGTGCGCTGACAAAACCAAGATAGCCATCGGCCTTCTCGCCGACCAGTCCACTTTGGCGCGCACTTTGGTACGCAGGGTCACGGCCGGCCTGATAGGCTCCGGCGCTGGTAGCAGTCGCGCCAAGCAACAAAGCGGCAATAGTCATTTCAATAGAATTTTTCATCAGAATATCCCCGGATTCTCTTCAATCACTTTCTCGGACGCCGCAGTCAGCTTGAATAAAATTTCCTGCCGGATTGCGATGTTGAGGTTGATGACAATCGGTTTGTCGGGAGCGGTAACTTGCACGCACCCAGCCAGAACAGACACCATCAACGGTGTGAACAAAAGTACCACTTTTCCCATAAGGCGGCGAATCGCATTATCTTTACGGTTCGTCAATTGATGACGGTAATGCGCCATGGTCGCTTTCCCTTTGCTGAATAGTTCATTCATTTGCTGTTTCTTTTGTTAATTCATCGGGTGACGCGGCAGATCCATCGGTCTGTGTGCGCCTTTCTTCCAAATAATATTTCAAATCGCGCTCAGCCGCATAATTGGGGTCATATAGCCCGCGGATACGGCCGATAAGCGTCATAAACTGCGCAGTGATGCTGACATTGAATTTGATCGGGATGCGGGCCAGTTGGCGCGTAATGAAATTGCGCTTTGCCAAACTGCCTTGCTGCAACCCTGTGAAACTAATGTCCGTCACGATTTCCCCATCGAGATCGCCGCCGACGCCAATGGTCAGCGTAGAATAGCGGATCGAGCGCAATGCACTGAACGCATAATTGGCGAATACACCCATGTCCTTGTAGGTGAGTTCACCGAGATAGCTGACCTCACCGCCGCCTTCGCGTGACACCAGACTGCCACCAACAATTCGGCCGCCGTCCTGATTGAATATCATTGGCAAAATGCCGTCGAACACACCCGTCACGCGCAAATTCTGAAAATCATAGCCCGCCAAAAGCTTTTCGGCATCCACGCCAATGACCCGGAACGTCAAGCGCCGTTCGGACTCAACTTCGAAATCGAGAATGGTTGGCTCCAATACCAGCTCGCCGCCTGCAAAAGGCCAACGGCCCGATTCAATCGCCACACGCCGGTCCGGAAGTAAGCGGTAGTTAACCCTGCCCCCCAGCGCCGGAATACCGGGATTAACCGATGCGATCTCGGCGACTTGTGCCGCGCCCGTTTCAAGCCCGAGAAGGTCGGTAAAGACGATTTCTGTAGTAAGTCCTTCAACAGGCCCAAATGCCGCCGCCAGGTTCATACCGCGTGTCGAGACTTTGCCTGTACTGCGGACGCCCTCGCTGTCCCATTCGATGCGGCCGTCGCCGGACACCGTCCCATCGACATTGGCCGCAACACCCAAAACAAGCGACGTGAGCAAGTCCGGCTGAAACCGTTCGGTAAAACGCAATTCATCAACGGCCAGCAACGCGCGTCCTGTGGCGTTGCCAAGCGCATGGCGGATGTCGACACCGGCAATGCGTGTGCCCGTGGTTGGCTCCACCAGATGGCCAATCGCGGTGATGACTTGATTCTCCAGGGTAAGCAGCATGTCAGGAACGATCATCGGCTCGAACCGGTCAACCTGCTCCGCGTCTGTCACGCCCAGGCGGCCATTCAGCGTCAATATCTCATCGGCATAGCGCCACTCGCCCGACGCGTCATTCATCAGCAGCGGCACATTGCCAATTTGCCCCGCGCCGCCAGACAGCGCGCCCGACATGCCATTTTGCCCAAAGCGCCCCGACAAGGCGGCTATATCGAACGTCGTGAGCGCGTCCTCTGCGCCTAATTTGATGCTGGCATTCTGCGCCGCAAAGCCTTCATCCAGACTGAACCGGACAGTCGCGCTTCGTCCCGATATCGGTGTGCGGCCGAGATTTCCGTTCGCTCTAAAATCCGCGATATTTGTCGCAAATGCGGTTTTTCCATTGGCGATAGAAAACATTGACCGGCCGCGGTCGGGGCACAGCCGAAGCGTATCGCCGCGCAACGCGAGCGATGACATTTTCAGCGCGTCAAACCGGACGTTTTGGCAACTGTCATACAACGACACCGCGCCGGCATTATAGCGACCCGCAATGGGCAAGTTCAGGCCAGTAACAAAGCCTCCCGGCAAGGGTCCCGACAGTTTCGCCTGCCCCGCAAAGCGCCATGCCCCGCCCGGGTTGCCATTGAACGCGAGGTTTGAAACCGCGAGCCGCGCGTTGCCTGCGCTATATGGCGCGATGACGAGATTGCCCGACCATGATTGCCCAGTCTGCGCAAGCGATAGGCGTGTGTCGGGTAAGTTGGTGCCCGATAATGTCAGCTGCGCAGGCGCATTCAACTGCCAGCCTTTGGGCGAGCCAGAAACACCAAAGCTGCCGATCTGCCGAAGCCGTACACCCGATGCGCTTGTGAGGGACAGCGCGCTGATGTTGCCGCCGAGGCGCCCCTGAAAGTCCTGAAACGATTCGAAA
>JBKBTH010000225.1:0-634 GCA_046290915.1 Sphingorhabdus sp. | reverse complement strand
AATCGGTCACCCGCGCGTTGAAGCACTGGAGCCATTCGCGCGACAATGGGCCCAACGGGCGTCGCCTGCGTTTGCGCAACCAATCCGCGAAGGTCGCCGACGGTGCCACGATCAAGAGCGCCATTCGCCAACGCTGCATTACCCGAAACGCTGAGCGCCAGACGCCCATCCACCAGCCCCGCATATCCTTTGGAGTCCATTTGCAAACGGCCAACCGATAAAGGCGCGGACCGCATTGCCGCCTTGTCGAGCAGCAGCGCAAAATTGGTGCGTTTCAGATCGCCATCAATCGACAGTTTGCCCGCGACATCTTTCAACTGCGCGTGGGGGATGACCAGATTGGCCGCCGCGTAACCCAGCGTCCCTTCCCATCGGTTGAACCGTTCCGACAGCTTCATGTCCGCATCCAGCCGGGGCGCGGCTATCGCAATCCCAGCATCGGCACATTTCGCTGCCGACGCCGTTATCGGCCCTACCAAGCGCGGCTGACGCCATTCCAGCATCAGCCTGCCATCAAACTTTAAACTGGAGGCACGGCAATCAGCGACCGCGACACCCGGCGACCTGACGGAGAGATTTGCCGTAAACCGGTTTCGCAGCAGCCCGCTACCATTCGCCGCAGCGCCGAATACGC
>JBKBTH010000224.1:3611-3891 GCA_046290915.1 Sphingorhabdus sp. | reverse complement strand
GTGATCGCGCCGGGCTATCTTGCTGATATCAACGTGATCGACATGGAGCGACTGAAGCTCGGCAAGCCGTGGCTCGCCTTCGACCTTCCCGCAGGCGGCAAGCGACTGCTTCAGAAGGCGGATGGCTATGTCGCGACGATCAAGGCTGGCGCGGTGACGTTCCGCGAAGGTGCGATGACTGGGGCGTTGCCGGGCATCGTAGTGCGCGGTCCGCAGAGTATCGCTATGGCCGAGGCTGCGGAGTGACGATCACCAAGTAGGTGCAATTCCGATTCCGTTC
>JBKBTH010000224.1:0-3601 GCA_046290915.1 Sphingorhabdus sp. | reverse complement strand
CACCTTTCAGTCACGCGCGAACTATAGGTGTCTCGACTTCGCTCGACACGAACGGCTTAGGGCATGTCGCGCGCAACTTCACGGCATCGCGACGATGCTCGATGCGAACGGACTGGGGGATTGCACTCAGGCATTGCGAATGTTTAAATTTCGCTGGGGCATGAAAAGTAAGACCCTGAAACGCGTTCAGGGTGACGGTGAAAGGAAAACAGGCATTCCACTCCGTCATGCTGAACTCGTTTGTGCGATGCACGCCAGCGGCTCCAGCATCTTAATTTTTGAAAATCAGCCCAATCAAACCCGCATTGGCATCAAAACGTATAACGCTGCCGACTTGTCATTCTCACGAATGAGCGTCGGGGCGCTGGCGTCGGCCAAGTGAAGCTCGACGATATCGCCTTCGATCTCGCTTAATATGTCCATCAGATAGCGCGCGTTGAAGCCGATTTCGAAACCGTCGCTGCTATATTGGCCGGACACTTCTTCCGCGGCAGTGCCGTTTTCAGGGCTGGTGACCGACAAGGTGATCTTGTCTTTATCGAGCGCCATTTTAACGGCACGGGTTTTTTCAGTGGCGATGGTCGCGACGCGGTCAACACCTTGGCTGAACGCCTTGGGATCGATACGCAAAAGCTTGTCATTCGCGGTTGGAATGACGCGGCTGTAATCAGGAAACGTGCCGTCAATCAGCTTCGATGTCAGGATGACATGGTCAAAGGTGAAGCGGATTTTGCTTGCCGACAGGTCGACCTGAATGGAGTTGCCGCCGCTTTCGTCGAGCAGCTTGCGGATTTCGGCAACGCATTTGCGCGGCACGATGATGTCAGGCATATTTTCTGCGCCGGCAGGACGCGGGAGCGTAACACGGGCGAGGCGATGGCCATCGGTTGCCGCTGCCTTCAACACAGGTTCTGCGTCGTCAGTGACGTGCAGGAAAATACCGTTGAGATAATAACGCGTTTCTTCGGTCGAAATCGCAAAGCGCGTCTTGTCGATAATCTGGATCAACGAGCTGGCCGGAATTTCGAACGATGTGGGCAATTCGCCCTCTGCAATCGTTGGGAAATCGTCGCGTGGCAATGTCGCGAGCGAGAAGCGCGCGCGGCCAGCGTTTACTGCCATGCGGCCATCGGCCGCATGCAGCTGGACTTGCGAACCTTCGGGCAATTTGCGCGCGATTTCGAACAAGGTGTGCGCCGAAACGGTGGTTGCACCGGCGGTTTCGACATCGGCGGCAAAGGTTTCAACGACTTGCAGATCAAGGTCGGTCGCGGTCAGCTTAATCTTGCCGCCCTCGCTGGCTTCGATGAGGACGTTGGACAAGATGGGGATGGTGTTGCGCCGTTCCACAACGGACTGGACGTGGCTCAGGCTTTTCAGCAGGGTCGCGCGTTCGATCGTGGCTCTCATTCAAAATCCCCTTGTCGGGTTTGGCGGTCAATATGTTGCCAAAAACCCTTATTTCTATGCCGATTCTTTTCTTAACCGCTTTGACCATTAGGGCAAGCCGATAGGTTTTGCGTCCGGCAATATCCTGTGGAATAAGGCTCACATGGGGATTTCAACGAACGGTAGACGCCTTTTCATCGCACGGCATGGGGAGACGGTGTTTAACAAGATTGCACGTATGCAAGGCCAAGCGGAGGTACATACCCCGCTGACTTGGGAGGGCTGTGTGCAAGCGCGTGCGATGGGCCGTGCGTTGGCTCATTATCTGGGGGATGACCCCACGCCACAACTTTGGTCATCCACCGCAGGTCGCGCGTTGCAGACGCTGGCCATTGTGGCGGAGGAAATCAACGCCGATTGGCACCAGACGATGCGTGACGACCGGCTGCTGGAAATTGATGTCGGCCTTTGGTCAAGCCGGACTTATGCGGATATCGCTGCTGAAATCGGCCCAATTGTCGATATGGAGCATAAGCTGTTCTCCGTGCGTCCCGAGGGCGGCGAATATTATGACGATGTCGCGCAGCGGCTTGGCGAATGGATCGCCGACCAAAGCTTTGAACAGGACATGCTTATCATTTGCCATGGGATGACGGCACGCGTGCTGCGCGGGGTTTTGCTTAGGTTGGAACCCATGGAACGCTTTGGCGCGCCCATCGCCCCGAGCCTTGCACAAGGCAGCATGGTAATGATCCGCGATGGTGTCGAAACGATGGTGATTGATGGCGACGGCGCAGGGGAACGCGCTTGAGTTTTCTCTCGCCACATCATGTGTTCTCCTGCGAAGGCAGGAGTCCAGGACAGTCCGGCGCACCGCCGCGCTGGATTCCGGCCTTCGCCGGAAAGCACCTGCTTTTGATGCTTGGCCTGATGCTGGGCGTCACGCTCGCTGCTGCCGCGCCGCTCGCGGCCAAAGACAGGCTTGGCGTGTATCAAGGGTGGGCGGCGTTTCGGGACCCCGAAACCCCGCGTTGCTACGCCATTTCGGAACCGGACGAGACGATAAGTCCACCAACGCGCTCGGCTTATATCTCTATCGGCTTTTGGCCCGACCGGCGCGTCACGCACCAGCTTTACGTGCGGCTTTCGCGCGATCGTTCTGCAAACAGCGGCGTGACATTAAGCGCGGGCGGAAGGCGCTTTCGTTTGAAGGCCAACAGCAGCGCGGCATGGGCGGCAGACCGGCGGATGGATTTGGCCATTATCGCGGCTATCCGCTCGGCAACATCGCTCAGCATCGAGACGATTGGACGCGATGGCAAATCGATTGTCGACGCCTACGCATTGCGCGGTGCCCCCAGTGCAATCGATTCCGCGGCTTTGGGCTGCGCAGCCCTGAAAAAGTAAAGCACGCCGTAGCGGCGAATTGATTCACTAAATTTAACACGCTGTGTTACCAAATACGCGTCTCACACGTTTAGCGCCTTTGCGAGACATAACGCCTGGGTAGGGCTCTCGCACCGCGAGTCTCCAGTTTATGACGGCTTTGTGCCATGGAAAATTTACTGACCCGTTTGCCTGAACACGCCGACAATATGTCGATTGCGCTGGTTTCTTCGTCCTTTTCGCCGCTCATCCTCCTCAAGGAGGATTTGACGATCATTGCGGCCAGCAAGTCGTTTTGCCATGCCTTTGATCTCGATAGCGCTGACGTGACGGGCAAAAAGCTTGCGGATTTGGGTGCGGGCGAATGGAATGTGCGTCAGTTGAATGCGCTGCTGCAGGCGACCGTTGCTGGCAAGGCGTCGATTGATGTCTATGAAATGGACCTGAAGCGCGCAGATCAGCCAACGCTGCACTTGTTGATCAACGCGCATACGCTCGATTATTTTGAGGCGGAGAGCATTCGCGTTGTCCTCGCCATAACGGACGTAACATCGCAGCGGCTGGCCGACAAAGTCAGGGATGACCTTGTCCGCGAAAAACAATTGCTGCTGCATGAAATCCAGCATCGCGTGGCCAACAGCCTGCAAATTATCGCCAGCGTGTTGCTGCAAAGCGCGCGTAAAGTGCAGTCAAGTGAAACGCGTGAGCATCTGCGCGATGCGCACAACCGCGTGATGTCCATCGCGATGCTGCAAAAGCATCTGTCATCGACCTCAGTCGAAAAAGTGGGGCTGCGGACATATTTCCACGATTTGTGCCTCAGTAT
>JBKBTH010000223.1:0-3902 GCA_046290915.1 Sphingorhabdus sp. | reverse complement strand
AGATGCGGCGCATCAACACCGAACCCAGCGCCTGATTGGCGGTCGCTAGCGTGACCGCTGTCGGTTTGCCGGCGGCAACTTCATGCGCGAATGTAGGCCCTGACAACACGGCAATTGGATTGCCCGGACGGGTTTGCGCTGCGACATCCGATACAAGCATTTGCGTATCGGCCTCGATGCCCTTTGCGCACAATATCAACGGCGCCTGCGTATCGGGCAGTGCCGACAGCGTTGCGCGCACATGCTGGGCAGGGGTGACGATCAGCAATGTTTCACATGCAATCATGCGGACGAGATCGGGCGTCGCCTCAATTTTTGGTGACAAGGATGTGCCGGGTAGGAAAAGGCTGTTCTCGCGCAGGTTATTGATACTGTGCACAGCCTCGTCTTCACGTGCCCAGATGAGGACGTGATCATGGATTTGCGCCATGACAGCGGCGAGCGCAGTGCCCCATGCGCCGCCACCAATGATACCCACCGGATATTGCATTTGGCTCATGCTTTCACTCCTGCACCGCGTGCCGGTGCTGCGTTGGGATCAAGCGGCCAGCGGGGGCGCGCAACAAAATCGAGGCCATCGGTCAGACCCATCGCAAATCTTTCGGCCCCAGCCCAGGCGATCATCACGCCATTGTCCGTGCACAACCACAATGGCGGTGCGACGAAACGCATACCACGGCTTGCGGCAAGCTTCTCAAGCATATTGCGAATGGGAACATTTGCAGCGACGCCACCCGCGACAACCAGAGCAGCGGGTGCATCAATGCGGTCAAGCGTATAGCGTATCCGGTCATACAAGCATTCAATGACAGCTTGCTGAAAGGACGCGGCGATATCCTCGACACTGTAATTGCCGGTGTCATGCGCGCGCAGCACGGCACTTTTTAGGCCAGCGAAAGAAAAATGCGGTTCGTCCGCGCCCTTCAACGGTCGCGGTAGCGGCACGTTTTTCGGGTTTCCTAACGCCGCTGCCCGTTCGACGGCTGGCCCGCCGGGAAAGCCCAAGCCCAAAATCTTGGCCGTTTTGTCAAAGGCTTCGCCAACCGCGTCGTCGATGGTGGTGGCCAGTCTGTTATAGTCGCCAACGCCATTCACCCGAAGCAACTGGCAATGGCCGCCAGATACCAGCAGCAGAAGGTAGGGAAATTCAAGATCGGCATCTACAAGCCGGGGCGACAGCGCGTGGCCCTCAAGGTGGTTCACGGCAATCAGCGGCTTTCCCGACGCCATGGCCAGCGCCTTTGCTGTCACAAGTCCTACCATGACGCCGCCAATGAGTCCCGGGCCAGCAGTGGCCGCAATGGCATCGACATCGTTTAACGTCATGCCTGCGTCCGCAAGTGCGGTTTCGACCAAGGGCGTCATCAGTTCGGCATGGGCGCGCGCCGCGATTTCGGGAACAACGCCGCCAAACGCGCGGTGGTGATCCTCTTGCCCAGCCAAGGCATGGCTTAAAATCGCCCGGTCCGAACGCACAATTGCCGCTGCGGTTTCGTCGCAGCTCGATTCAAGACCAAGGATGATTGCCATTCCGCTTTCCCATAGGTGGACGTGTCGCTATGAACAAGCCGCATGACAACGATATCATTTTCATCCGACCGTCCATTACGTATCGGAACACGCCGTTCTCCGCTCGCTTTGGCGCAGGCCGAGATGACCATGGTCGCCATTAAAGCGGCGCATAATCTGCCTGACGACGCCGTCGTATTGGTCCCAATGCTCGCCACGGGCGACAAGATACAGGACCGGCCACTTGCCGAAATCGGCGGTAAGGCGCTCTGGACCAAAGAGCTGGAACGCGCACTGATTGACGACCAGATCGATATTGCGGTGCACTCGATGAAAGACGTCGAGACGGTGCGTGCCGACATTTTCGACATCTCCGCCATGCTTCCCCGTGCGGACGTACGCGACAGGTTGATTGGCGCAGCGTCGCTTGACGATCTGAAACATGGTGCGCGGGTTGGGACATCAAGCCCGCGCCGTGCCGCGCAGTTGCAACGTGCGCGCTCCGATTTTCAGATCGTCCCGTTGCGTGGAAATGTTGCGACGCGGCTTGCGCACATTAAAAATGGCGACGCAGATGCGACATTATTGGCGGCAGCTGGACTGGACCGGTTGGACATGAGCGAGGTCGGCGTTGCATTGCCGCTGAGCCAGTTTCTGCCTGCTGCATCACAAGGTGCCGTGGGCATTGACCGACTGACTAGCCGCACTGAGCTCGTCCCGTTTTTGGCGGCAATCAATGATGTGAATACCTTTGTTGCCGTCAATGCCGAGCGTGCCTTGCTTGAGGCGTTAGGCGGAAATTGCCACTCCCCCATCGCCGCTCTGGCGCAGGTTGAAGGTGCGCAGATTCGCTTGAAGGCTGAAGTCTTTACCGCGGATGGCGCAGAAATGCACACGGGCGAAATCGTTTATGACGCGTCGGGCAACGGCCCTGCACAATTGGCAGATCAATTGCTGGCAAACGCCAGTGACGAATTGCGGAGCATATTCGCTTCGTGAAGTTGCTGATCATCCGGCCGCAACCCGGTGCGGATGCCACTGCCCGCCGGTTTAAGGACGCAGGTTTTACGCCCGTGGTCATGCCATTGTTCGCAATTGAACATTTGCCGCTGCAATCGATGTCTGTTGACGGATATGACGCCATATTGCTGACCAGCGGAAATGCTGCGCGTGCGGCACATGCATTTTTGCGAAGCGCGGCTAAAATTCCCATTTACGCTGTCGGCAGCGCGACCGCCAACGCGTTGGCCAGTTTGTCCTTGCCCGTCGCGGCGACCGGATCAAATGGAGTGGCAGAACTTGTGGGCGTCGCCGCTGAAGGCGGTCACAAAAAACTTCTTTGGCTGGCGGGTGAAGACCACAGTGCCGTGCCGGAAATTGCGGACGTGCACATCGATATTGTTATCGTGTACCGAAGCGCGGCGGTTGAAACGTCGGCACAGTTCGCCACGAATGTGGAACAATGCGATGCCATTATCCTGCATTCCTCACGCGCAGCGGCACACTTTGCCGACCTGTGTGATGATGCCGGACTATTGCGGAGCAAAATTACACTCGCGACGTTCTCAACTGCGATTGCGGAAAGCGCTGGAGACGGCTGGGCCCAAATGATTGTCGCTGCCTCACCAAATGACGCGGCGTTAATGGAAGCCATAGGACAGCATCTGCCAACGATAGATTGCGCCCCATCGTCGAATGCGGCTATTGAGGGAGCAACATGACCGATTTCCAAACAGCAACCACCAATTCACGTGGCGGACTTAAATTCAAGCATATCATGCTGCTGATTTTGTTGGCCTTTGTCGGCGGCTGTATTGTCGCCTATTTGGTCGCCGACAAATATGGACTGCTGACACGGACTGACGCCCCGGTCGCAGCGGTTACTTCATCCGCTGGTCCAGTTGGTAATATGGCGCCCGTTGATCCTGCGGTTGCTCCACCGCCAGTCACGGACCAAATGGTTCCAACCTTCGCTTCACCAAATATGCTTTCGCCTGACGTTGCCCGGGCTGATGGGCTTTTGCTCACATATACCGTGCGCCGGACGATAGATAAGGGTGCGCCGCTCGGAAGTTTGGCCGAACAGCTGCGCTTGCGTTTTGGCGCGACGCAGCCGCAATCTGTCGCAGCAGTATTATCTGCAGCGCAAGCGCCGGTGACCGTTGATACACTTAGAACCGAGTTACGTGGGCTTGCGCCAGTGCTGTTAACGGGCAATCGCGACAACAGCGCGTGGGCGACGATGAAGCGTGAGTTTTCGGAGCTATTTGTTCTGCGTAAAGAAAGTGGGCCATCACTCGCGCCGAATGAACGGCTGATCCGTGCTGAAGCGCTGGTTGATGCGGGGAAGCTTGATCTCGCTATGGAGGAAATTGCGGCTTTGCCCGGTGCGT
>JBKBTH010000222.1:0-3950 GCA_046290915.1 Sphingorhabdus sp. | reverse complement strand
AGCGGCGCATGAATGGTCGTGGTGCCAAGCGCACTTTGCATTTCATCGGCTGCGGGTTGCATCAATGGGCAATGAAAGGGCGCGGATACTGGCAACAATATGCCACGTTTGATGCCATGGTCCTTGGCAAGCTCGATAGCGCGGTCAATCGCGCCTTTGTGCCCTGAAATCACGACCTGCGATGGGTCGTTGTCATTAGCAACGGTGCAGGTTTCGCCCTGCGCCGCAGCCTTGGCCAATGCTTCGGCTTTTTCTATGTCCGCACCAAGCAACGCAGCCATCGCGCCGATGCCTACGGGTACAGCCGCCTGCATTGCGCGTCCACGAAGCTTCAACAACGCTGCCGTCACCGACAAGGGCAATGCGCCAGCGGCACAAAGCGCGCTATATTCGCCTAAGGAATGGCCAGCGACGAAATTGCATTTCTCCGAAAGGCGAACGCCGCCCTCAGTTTCGAGCACGCGCAACGTTGCAATGGCATTCGCCATAATCGCCGGCTGGGCATTTTCGGTCAGCGTAAGCTCGCTTTCCGGGCCATCGCACATCAGGCGGAACAGATGCTGTCCAAGCGCTTCGTCGACTTCCTGAAACACCGCGCGGGCAGTGGGGCTGGCTTCAGCAAGCGCCTTGCCCATGCCAACCGCCTGGCTGCCTTGTCCTGGAAATATAAATGCGCGCATATTCGCTCCCGTCAGTCCTTGTTTGTGTCAAATCGCCTATGGCGCGGCGCTGGATGTTGCAAGCCCGAACGGTACGATGCGGTTGTCCGCGTCATGGCCAATGTCTGCGCGGCCGAGATAGGCGATGCCAGTCCTCGCGCACCAGCGTCGCGCGATTTCCTCTGCACCTTCGCCGAATGGCCGGTCATTATCCGGCACGTCGCTCACACGGCCAAGCCGCAACCCGGCGAGGCCCGCGGATTGCAGATGGGTGCTGACATTGAAAAACGCCCGGTCCAATCCGTACAGATATTCGCTGACTTCCTCGACCATCAGCACATGACCGTTCAGGTCGGGCATCAACGGCGTTCCGACCATCATCGCCAGCGTCATCAGGTTGAACGCAGCATATTTTTCGCCAGCCTGCACATGGGGTTCAAGTGATTGCGGCGACCGGTGCACGATCCAGTCAAGCGCGCGAGTGACTGCCGCTTCACCGCCTGCGCGCCTTATGTCTGCGGGCATCGGTCCATGGCACACACGGCCAATTTGCGCGCGATATAAAGCGCCGAGCAAATTGCCCGCGTCGCTGTAACCGAGATATAGTTTATCACCCGCCGCAGATTTCAGCGCCGCGATGGCGTCTTCGGCCATTCGGCATGCGCCATAACCGCCACGCACAAACCAGACCGCGTCGAAGCCGGGGTCATTGGCCAGCTCTACAAATGCATCGCGCCGTTCGTTATCCGAACCAGCGAAATGCCCAGCCTCGGCAAAGCATTGATCATGGAAGTGAAGCTCGGCCGTCGGGTGCGACGTTGCGGCGAGAGCGCTGACCCGAGCAGCGTCTTCGCGTGTGAATGGGGTCGACGGCGCGCATATGGCTATTTTCATGATTTACCCATTTTCTCTCAGTTTCGTCATTCCCGCGAAGGCGGGAATCCATCTCCGAACCGTTTCGTATATCCGATGGGGTAGATGATGGGCCCCCGCCTGCGCGGGGGTGACGATGTTGCGTGTATACAGGGCCATTGCCAAAATCATGTTCCGGCAATAACCGCCACCTATGCACAAAAACAAATCCTATTTCTTCTGTGGCATTGGTGGTTCGGGCATGTTGCCCTTGGCGAATATCGTTCGCGATGCTGGTGCAACCGTTGCCGGATCGGACCGCGCGCTGGATCAGGGCCGGTTGGGCGCCAAGTTTGAATGGTTGCAAAGCCTTGGCATCGACTTGTTTGCGCAGGATGGCAGCGGCCTAGTTAGTGGCGACCAAATCCTGATTGCTTCCGCGGCTATTGAAGGCAGTGTGCCTGACGTCGTCAAAGCCAACGCCTTGGGCTGCGCGCGCATGACACGTGCTGAGTTATTGGCTGATTTGTTCAATGCCGCGCCGCGCAGTGTTGCCGTGGGCGGGACGAGCGGCAAATCGACCGTCACCGGCATGATCGGCTGGATATTAACCGACGCGGGGCTGGACCCGACCATCATGAACGGCGCGGTGATGAAAAATTTCGTCGCCGATAACGCGCCCTTTGCCAGCGCACGGGTCGGGCAGGGGGATGTTTTCGTTTCCGAAGTTGACGAGAGCGATGGTTCGATTGCTGTGTTCGCGCCTGAAGTCGCGGTGCTCAACAATGTCAGCCTCGACCATAAGAGCCTTGAGGAATTGCGGCAGTTGTTCGGTGACTTCGCCAAGAAAGCGAAGACATGCGTGTGGAACGCCGATGATGCGGAGACCGTTGCGCTCATCGAACCATTGGCGCTGGCAGGGGCCATCAGCTTCGGGTTCACGCTTCAGGCAGACTTCTGCGCCACGGACATTGTAGATCTGCCGCTCGGCAACCGCTTCACCTTGCATGCACAAGGCGAAACTAATCCCGTCACGCTCATCGTCCCCGGCCGCCACAACATCGCCAACGCACTTGCGGCCATCGCCGCCGCGACAGCGCTTGGCGTGACCGTGGCGCAAGCCGTTCGCGGAATAGAGTGCTTCAATGGCCTCGCCCGCCGCTTCGACATTGTCGGCACCGCCAACGAGATCACTGTCATCGACGATTTCGGTCACAACCCTGACAAGATCGCCGCAACGCTTGCGACGCTTAAAGCCTTTCCGGGCCGGATCATCGCCTTCTTCCAACCCCATGGCTATGGCCCGATCCGCGTGATGGGCGCTGAACTCGCTGGTGTTTTCGCGAATATGCTGGGCGAGGACGACCATCTGGTCCTCTGCGATCCCGTCTATTTCGGCGGCACCGTAGACAAAAGCATCGGCAGCCAAAGTATTACCGACGCTGTCACTGCAGCGGGCCGCAACGCCGAATATATCCCGACCCGCGAAGACTGCGGCACCCGCATTGTGGAGTTAGCGCAGCCCGGCGACCGCATCGTCATCATGGGCGCGCGGGATGATACGTTGAGCACGTTTGCGGCGGATATTTTGGCGCGGCTTGGCGCTTAGCAACATCTCGAGCCATCGCCTTTCCGGCGAATCGCTTGCTTTTCCCGTAAATCCCACCTAAGCGCCCTGCTTCGCTTGGGGTAACCCTTGTGATTACGAAGAAGGCCGGAGGGGCGTATGCATGGTGCTGCGTCAGCGATCGGTAGGAACAAGGAAACGCCCATGTCTCTGTACGAGCATGTATTTTTGGCGCGTCAGGACCTTTCACAGGCCCAAGTTGATGCGCTGGCAGAAGCTGCCACTAAGATTGTCGAAGACAATAAAGGTAAGGTCGTAAAGACCGAAACCTGGGGTCTTCGCACACTGACTTACAAAATTCAGAAAAACCGCAAAGCGCATTTCGTAATGCTCGACATCGAAGCTAATGGCGACACCATCGCCGAGCTCGAGCGTCAGACACGCATGAACGAGGACATCATTCGTTACATGACCGTCCGCGTTGACGAGCATGAAAAAGGCCCATCGGTCATGATGCGCAAGAGCGACCGTCCAGAGCGCAGCGAGCGCGGTGGATTCGGTGGCGGCGACCGTGATCGCGGTGCCCCACGTCCAGATCGTGGCGACCGTCCCGATCGTGCACCCCGTGCAGAGCAGGAGGCTTAAATTATGGCACGTCCGTTTTTCCGTCGCCGCAAGTCCTGCCCATTTCAGGGTAAAGACGCGCCGAAAATTGATTATAAAGATGTACGCCTGCTTCAGGGTTACATTTCAGAGCGTGGCAAGATTGTCCCATCACGCATCACTGCCGTTTCGGCAAAGAAGCAGCGTGAACTGGGCCAAGCTATCAAGCGCGCCCGTCACATCGGCCTTCTGCCGTACATCGTGAAGTA
>JBKBTH010000221.1:0-3958 GCA_046290915.1 Sphingorhabdus sp. | reverse complement strand
CGAAAATGCCGAAATCACAATCCGCTGGCATGCGCGCAAGGCTGAGCGGAACGCCAACATGGTTGTTGTAGCTTTTGACCGAGCGATGCGCGCGCCCACGTGAATAGCGGTCCAGCGCACCATAGAGCGCTTCTTTGGTCCCCGTCTTACCGGCGGAACCCGTCACGCCGATAATTTTGGCCTTGGACCGTGCGCGCGACGCATGGCCGAGTGCCTCGAGCGCCTGCATCGTGTCGCTGACCAGAATATGGGGAAAAGGCACTGGTTCCGAAACGATCGCGCCCGCCGCACCATTGGCAAATGCTGTCTCAATGAAACGATGCCCGTCCGTCTCCGCACCCTTAAGCGCAAAGAACAAATCCCCTGCCCCGATTTCGCGGGAATCAAACGCGACGCCATGGACGTCAAAATGTCCGGCAGCCGTCCCGCCCGTCGCAGCCAGCAGTTCTTCGAAAGTCCACAAGGGCGTCATGCTGCGCATTCCCGCGCCACTTCAACGTCGTCAAATGGCAATACCCTGCCCATAATAATCTGCCCTTGCTCGTGCCCCTTCCCGGCAATCAGGACGATGTCATCGGGCTCGGCATGTTCAATGGCAAAGGCAATGGCATAGCGCCGGTCGCCAATTTCATGCGCGCCGCGCGCGCCAGCCATGATGTCCGCGCGAATGAGCGATGGGTCTTCACTGCGCGGGTTATCGTCGGTCACAATTACAATATCGGAATCGGCAACAGCAACCGCGCCCATTTCCGGACGCTTGCCCGTGTCGCGGTCACCACCTGCACCAAAGACGGTGATCAGCTTACCCTTTGTATGCGGGCGCAATGCGGCGATGGCCGCGCGAAGACCGTCAGGCGTGTGGGCATAATCCACATAGACCGGCGCACCACTTTTGGTGATGACGGCGCGCTCAAGGCGGCCACGCACCGGCTGTAACCGCCCGAGATGCGACAGCAGGCTTTCAACGTCACCGCCGCTCGCCATGACTACACCCGCCGCGACAAGCGCATTGGCGGCCTGATAAGCACCAATGAGCGGAAGCTTTAATTTATACACATCGCCCTGGATCCGCAGCTCAAGCGTCTGGCCAAGTTGCGTCGCTTCGCGGGAAAGCAGTTGAATGCCTTTACCCTTTTCGCCCACGGTAATCATCCGCAATTCGCGTTTGCGCGCACGGGCAATGACTTGGTCGGACCAAGCGTCATCCGCCCAGATCACGGCGCAGCCATTTTCATCGACCACTTCGTCGAACAAACGCATCTTCGCGTCGAAATAGCTTTCCATCGTGCCATGATAATCAAGGTGATCGCGGCTTAAACTGGTGAACGCAGCTACAGAAACTTGCACCCCTTCGCTGCGATATTGCGACAGGCCATGGCTGGATGCTTCAAATATCGCGTGGCTCACGCCTTCGCGGGCCAAACCGGACATGTTCGCAAGAAAGGTCACGATGTCAGGCGTGGTCAGGCCAGTTGTTGTCTGGTCCGCCGCCGTGGTGATTCCCAAGGTGCCTATCGACGCAGCATTGTGGCCCGCCATGCGCCAAAGCTGGCGCGTCAGTTCAGCCGTTGATGTCTTGCCATTTGTGCCCGTGACGGCTGCAATCTGCGCGGGAAATGGCCGGAAATATGACGCAGCTAGCTTGGCAAATGCGCGGCGTGGTTCAGAATCAGCGATGTGCACTGCGCCGACAACTTTGGCCTCCGGACGCGCGACGATAGCCACCGCGCCCGCCGCGACTGCAGCATCGATGAAATCTTCACCATTTAAACTGGCGCCCTGAAATGCGCCAAAAACCGTACCGGGCGCAATCTTCCGATGGTCGATGGCAAAGCCGGTCACTGTTCTGTCGGCCAATGCCTGATCGGCACCGCTTACCAATTGCCCGAGCTTCACTATTGCTCTCCCTTCGCCTTCCACAATAAAGGCATCAGTTCCGATACATCAACATCGCGTTTCATGTCAGGAATAATTCCCAACAATGGACCAACGCGTGTGACGGTTTTCTGCACAACAGGCGCAGCGGTGTAACCCGCCGTCCGTTGAAAACTGGATGCTTCAGTGCCCTTTGGTTCATCAAGCATCACCAGAATCGCATAGCGCGGATTATCCATTGGAAATGCCGCAGCGAAGGTCGCAACAACAAGATTGCGGTTATATCCGCCGATGCCGGGCTTTTCCGCAGAACCGGTTTTGCCGCCAACGCGGTAACCCAATGCATCTGCCTGCTTGCCAGTGCCATCGACGACAATCATGCGCATCAATTGCCGCATGCGTGCGCTTGTCGCGGCGGTGAATACACGCTTGCCGGGAATCTTGGCGTTAGCTTTTGTTTTGAACATGGTCGCGGGGCGATAGATCCCGCCATTGACCATTGCGGCATAAGCGCTGGCCAGATGCAAAGGCGTCACCGAAATGCCGTGTCCAAAACCTACTGTCATATTAGTCAGGCGGCCCCAGGTTTTGGGATATAGTGGCATCGCTTTTTCCGCGAGTTCAATATCTGGACGGGCGTTGAAATGCATCGTCCGCAACATGGCATCCATCCGTGCGGCACCCAGATTATCGGCAATCTGCGCGGTGACAACGTTCGAGCTGTGAACCAGTGCCTCAGGTGTGTTCAGCCAGCGTCCCGAGGAATGGGTGTCGCTGATTTTAAAGCGGCCAACTTGAAGCGGCTTGGTGGCGTCATAACGGATCGACAAATCGCGCACTGTGCCGGCATCCAATGCTGCCGCGACGGTCAACGGCTTAAAGGTCGAGCCCAATTCGTAAACGCGGTTGGTGACATTGTTGGTCTGACGCGTGATCGGATAGCGGCCATCGACGATTGTTTGCCCAAGGTCGGGAATATTCGCAAACGACGGCCGGTTGGGGTTAAACGATGGCAATGTTGCCATGGCGATAACCTCGCCAGTCGCGACGTCCAATATAACGCCAGCGGCCCCTTTTGCGCCCGTCGCGGTCATGCCCGACGCAAGCTCGCTTTCAAGCGCAGCCTGGACGCGCACGTCCAACGCCAAATTCAACGGAGTCGCGCGCTTGGCAGGATCGCGCAGATAATCGTTCATGACCCGCTCCATCCCCATCGCGCCGCGGCCATCGCGGTTTACGAACCCGAGAACGTGCGCCGCCATGTCATGTTGCGGATAAAGACGCGTTGCTTCGCGCGGGAACTCAATGGCGATTTCGCCAAGGTCATGGACTTGCCGAACCTGCTCGGGCAGTGCGCGCTTGCGCAGATAGCCGGCCTTGTCAGAAGTCAGCTTGGCATAAAATTCGGCAGCCGGTGTGTCGGGGAAGATTTTTGCCAGCTCGTTCGCCAGTTGCTTGCGGTCACCCAACAAGTCCGAAGGCTTCACCCAAATGGCATAACCATAAATGCTGCGCGCCAACGGTATGCCATTGCGGTCAACAATATCGCCGCGCTCGGGTACATATTCAGTGCTGGTTGCGCCATAAGCCCGCGAGCTTTCGAATAATGCGAGTGTTGCCAATCGTCCGATCAGCAGCATCACGAACATGCCGAAAGCCGCGAGTAGAACGAGCAACCGCCAAAAGCCGTGCGCTGCGAAAGGAGGCGTACCGACGCCGCTCTTTCGGGTCGTGGTGCGGGCCGCCTGCGGTGTCATTAACGACGGCGTTCTTTAGCAGCTTTCGCCGAGATATCGCGCAAAAGGTCATCGGACAAAAGCTTTTCGTCCATCCGCGCCAAGCGCTCGGTTCGGGTTTGCTCCACTTTCGGAGCTTCTACTTTTGCTGCAGCGCGCTTCACAGGGCTGGCAAAGATTGGCGTGTCATTGACCGCAAGCTTCGGCGTTTCGACGACAGTTTCTTTTGCTGGCTCAGGCTCTGCAACAGCTTGGCGCACCTCGACGTCGGCAGCGGCCATCATCACTGGCTTTGTATCCGGAAGATCGCCAGTCAGACCCGCAAGCGCCGCTTCACCATTTACAAA
>JBKBTH010000220.1:0-3959 GCA_046290915.1 Sphingorhabdus sp. | reverse complement strand
TGTTTTCGCGCTTGGCGGCATTGACCTGTCCACGCTGAAGCGCAACCTGCGCCGCCGCCGCGCCTGATCCTGCCGTCCTCCCTTGCGCGGCTTGGGCCGGTGGTCCATAAGCGCGCCGATTTTCGCGGCTCCCGCGAAATGGCCCTCCACAAGCCACGAGGCACCATGTCCAGCTTCCAGCCGCTCGTTTTTTCCGGCGTCCAGCCGACCGGAAACCTTCATCTCGGCAATTATCTGGGCGCGATCCGCAACTGGGTAAAAATGCAGGATGAAATGGAGTGCCTGTACTTTCTGGCTGACCTGCATGCGATTTCGATGCCGCATGTTCCGGCCGAGTTGACGGCGAACACGCGCGAGATGGCCGCCGCTTTGCTGGCGTGCGGATTGGACACAGACAAGGCGATCTTGTTCAATCAAGCGCAGGTCCCCGCCCATGCGGAGCTTCAATGGTTGTTGACGGGCACAGCGCGCATGGGTTGGCTGAACCGCATGACTCAGTTCAAGGACAAGTCAGGCAAGAACCGCGAAGGCGCCAGCATTGCGCTGTTCACTTACCCCGTCCTTCAGGCCGCAGATGTCTTGTTGTATCAGGCGACGCACGTTCCAGTCGGCGAAGACCAAAAGCAGCATCTTGAACTTGCCCGCGATATTGCCCAGAAATTCAACACGGACTTTGGCAATGGCACAGATATTTTTACCTTGCCCGACCCCATCATTCCCAAAGAAACCGCGCGCATCATGTCCTTGCGCGATGGCAGTTCGAAAATGTCGAAGTCCGATCCAAGCGATATGAGCCGCATTAACTTGATCGATGATGCTGACACCATCTTGAGCAAGATTAAAAAGGCCAAGACAGATCCTGAGCCACTTCCGTCGGAACCTGCTGGCCTTGAAGGCCGCCCCGAGGCGAAAAACCTGGTCGGCATTTATGCCGCCTTTGCCGAAGAGACCGTCGAGGCGACGCTTGCCCGATTTGGTGGTCAAGGGTTTGGCGCATTCAAACCAGCATTGGCAGAAATAGTCATCGAACATCTCCGCCCTATTTCGGAGCGCTTCGCCGTTTTGAAGCATGACCATGAGCAGATCGACGCTGCGCTTGCCAAGGGTGCGGCGAAAGCACGTGAGCTTGGCGGACCGACGTTGAAGGCAGCTTACGCCGCGCTCGGTCTCCTGCGCTGAATTGCGCTATGCTGTCGTTCAACCACAGTTCAGCGAAACTATCCTAACGGAAACGCGTTATATCAGTGACGGCGCTTGGCCGATGCTTAGAGGATTTGAAATGATGAAAAAGGTCGCAACTTTTCTTGCTCCGATAGCGCTGCTGGCTCTGGGTGCCTGCGCAACACCATTCAATGCCGATGTCTCGCGCTTTCAGGAACTACCTGCGCCACAGGGCCAAACCTTCATCATTCGTGCTGCCGACCCCGACAATGCAGGCGGCATCGAATTTGGCCAATATGCTGCGTTGGTGGCAAGCGAATTGCAGGAAATTGGTTATGTGCCCTCGTCGGGTGCCAATGCCGACATGACCGTGTCGCTTGATTATGCGGTCGATCAGGGCAAGGAACGCAATATCGTTCGCCAGGATCCGTTTTATGACCCTTATTGGGGCTTTGGCAGCTTTTACCGGCCCTATGTCGTCCGTACGCGTCGCGGCGCGCGTTACGTGGTCGGGTATTATGACCCATTCCTGTATAGCGGCTTCAACCGCCCATATGACGTCGACAGCTTCACGGTGTACACTGCGAACCTCGACATGAAGATCGACCGCAACGGCGACGGCAAGCGCTTGTTTGAGGGCAAGGCGGAAGCCAAGTCACGGTCGAACAAGCTGCCTTATCTGGTACCCAATCTGGTTGAGGCTATGTTTACAGGATTTCCCGGTAGCGGCGGCGAAACCGTCCGGATTTCCGTTGCGCCAGAAGAGAAACGCTAAAATTTCGAGCTAAGCGATTGCGCGAAACCGGCTGAAGTTGCGGATTATACCCCGCAACTCAACTCGGTTTTGCCATAGGCCGCAGCCTCACCGCGGGTGCTGGATATGCCTGCGTAAAGTTCAGTTGCCCGGAACACGCCATCTGGCCCAATGCTAAATCCTTTGTCGCGGAAAACAGCGATGACCTTGGCCGGCGGGTCAGCGAAATAAAGCGACTGCGACTCGTAGTGCTGACCAAGCCCCGTCAGCGACAAGCCGTCAAACGAACGGCGCAGACGGATATAGCTGCTTTTATCCTCTACCTCGGCATAGGCGTTTTCGCGCGCGGCATCATCGGCATATTCTGTGGCCTCCAGCGTTTGCCACTGCGCCCGCAAACGCGCGCCAATCTTCGCAAATTCCGCACCGATCTCGCCGCTGAACGCACATGTTTGTGGATCGAAGCCGATGGCGATAGGTTTGCCGCCCAAGCGCGCCAATATCGACTGTCCGTCAGCTAAATACCCATAGCTGCCATCCGCAAGCTTCACCTCAAGGAAGTCGTCGCTGGTCAGGCCAACCAGTCTCAACGTGGTCCCTGCGCGTACCCGATCAAGCAGCGCGCTGCCCAACGCGGCGGTGGCCCAAACATCAACGGCCGCGTCGACAATCCATGGTTGATCTTTCAGTAAGGTCACGAGCTCGGGTGGCTTTGACGTTGAAAGATTGACCATCGCGACGAAGCCGTTGCCATCGCTCAACACAACCCAGCCGGTGGTCGATGCGGAGCCGGGCTGAACGACACCCGTCACTTGCGATCCGCGCGGCAGCTTGCCCAGGATGACGCTTCCCGCTGTAGTCGGCTTATCCCGAATATTCGCTTCAGTCATGGTGAAGAAAATCTGCGCTTCGGCAGTCGCGTTTATGCTTTGCTCCGCAGATGGCTCTCCCGAACTGCTCTGCATGTCATCAAAGACAAACAGCCAGAAGTACAAACCACCTAAAACCAGCAAGGTCACAAACCCAGCCACGGGCATCATCCATCGAGGTCTAGTGTGATTCTCGGCGGGCGTTTGCGCCTTCAACGACGTCCCGCATTGGGCACAAAACAGCGCGCCATCGGCATTTGCTGATCCGCATGACGCACAAGACTGTCCCATCGCTACCTTTCCGAATCCCCATCTGTGGATAGGCTCTGGAAAGACTGTTGAAAAGGGGTGGAAAAGTTGGGGATTAGGCCTCGAGTTGGCGGAGCAGCGCGCGGACATCATTGTCCATGTCGCTGTCTTGCTGACGCAAACCTTCGACCAAGCGCACGGCGTGGATTACCGTCGAATGGTCACGTCCACCGAATTTGCGCCCGATTTCCGGATAGCTGCGTGGTGTCATGACTTTCGCAAGATACATCGCGACTTGGCGTGGGCGGACAACGGCACGTGCACGGCGCTTCGAGGACATTTCGCTGCGGTCGATACGGTAATATTCGCATACCGCACGCTGGATTTCATCAATGGTGATGCGGCGGCGGCAGGCGCTCAAAATATCCTTAAGCTGCTCTTCCGCCAAAGTCCGAGTCACTGGCTTGCCCGTTAACTGGGCATAAGCCAGCAGCTTGTTCAGCCCGCCTTCCAGTTCGCGCACATTGCGGCTGATGGTGCGGGCCAAAAACTCGACCACATCTTCGCCAACCTGTGCCTCGGGCATATTGGCAAGGCGCTGTTCAAGAATCAGACGGCGCAGTTCAAGGTCAGCTGGCTGAATGTCCGCAACCAGACCCATCGACAGACGCGACAAGATACGTTGATCAACACCATCAAGCGCTTGTGGCGCGCGGTCGGCAGCAACCACAAGGCGCTTGCCGGCACCGATGATGGCGTCGATGGTGTGGAGGAACTCTTCCTGCGTCGACACTTTGCCGATGATGAACTGGATATCGTCCACCAGCAGCAGGTCGAAGCTGCGCAGCCGGGCCTTGAATTCCAGCGTCTGCCTCGTCTTCAGCGCCTGCACGAATTCGACCATGAAGCGCTCGGCGCTGCAATAG
>JBKBTH010000219.1:0-3975 GCA_046290915.1 Sphingorhabdus sp. | reverse complement strand
ATGGATGCCGGTCTGTCTCAGCCGATTGCAGCTTGCATGGCTGACCGGATGGTCGACCGGCTATCACTGGTGCAACTGAATAAACTGAGCGGTCTTAAAAAGCTGCGTGGTCAAGATATGCGCAAGGTGACCGTTGAGGATTTCCTGAAACGCACACGTTCGCTACAAGACCCCGAAATCTTGGGCGTAGTCACCTCATCCGGACTTATTTGCGCAGTGAAAGCGTAAACACCCCAAATAATGCTGGTCGTCCCGAGCAGACGTTCGGGACGACTAAAGCTTAGCTTAAGGCCTTCACCAACATCGCGATCCAGCCCGTATCGGCCTTTGCAGTCACTGGCGCGCCAAAATCCACACATTCAAGACACTTGGCCTGTGCGCCGCGCACGCCAGTCAGCATGTTGAGATCAGCCGATATCCGCTGAAGCAACAACTGTTGCTGCGACGATGCTTGCGCAAAGATGTCCATAGGCGCAGCGGCCTGCGTCCGCTTTGGCATCAGCCCGCTAATCAATGTTCCTGCGAAACTCGTTGGTGGCTCAATATATTCTGCATGCCATCCATCGGATTTCAAACCGGCGCGCTTGGCCGCTTCAGCCAAAGCCTCGTTCATGCCACCCGACCTGTCGACCAGGCCAAGCTCACGTGCGGTACTACCCGCCCACACACGGCCCTGCGCGATCGCGTCCACTTGTTCAGGCGTTTTCTTGCGCGCCGTTGCAACGCGCGTCAGGAACTGGCGGTACCCGTTTTCGATGGCGCTTTGCGCAACGCGGTCAAACTCTGGGCTGAAGCCGTTCAATATATCGGGTTCGCCCGACAACGGCGTCGTCTTTACCCCATCCGCATTGACGCCTATTTTCGCGAGCCCTGCCTCAGCGCTTGGGATCACGCCGAAGATGCCAATCGATCCGGTAATCGTGGCGGGATCTGCAAAGATGACGTCTGCCGGAAGTGATATCCAATAACCGCCGCTTGCGGCCAAATTCGCCATCGAAACGATGACTGGAATCTTTTTCTCCTTGGCCGCTTCAATGGCCAGCCGGATTTTTTCAGATGCGGTGACTGACCCGCCCGGCGAGTCCACACGGACCACCAGCGCCTTCAAATCCTTGTTATCAAGCGCATCGTAAATAAGGCCGCTGACGGTATCACCCGCTGCCGTTCCGGGGCCACCTTCTCCATCAACAATTGTTCCTGCGATGGTCACAACGCCAATCTGTGCTCCAGCGGTTGCTGGGCCATAGCTCGCAAGCAAGGCGTCCATCGGCGTGTAAGCGAAGCCGCCTGTAGTTTTCTTGTCGTCAGCGCCAACCTTGCTGGCAATGAATTTGCCGAATGCGATCCGGTCGCCAAGCTTGTCGACTAGCCGTGTCGACAGCGCCAACTGCCCCAGATCACCTTTAACAGACTCCACTGCACCAGCCGGGTCGGTCAACATGCGGTCCAACTGCGCCTGAGGGCGCGCCTTGACTACATCTGCCCTCCATTGGCCCCAGACCGCATCATAAACACCCTTGATGGCCATTTTGGATTCAGGTGACTGCTCGGAGCGCATATAGGGTTCAACCGCGCTCTTGAATGTACCAACACGGTAGATGTTGGCCTTCACGCCAAGCTGATCGAGCAAGCCTTTATAATATGGCTGTGACCCGCCAGGTCCCGTAATCATGGCGCCGCCAAGCGGGTCCATCCAGATTTGTGTGGCATGTGCCGCGAGTTGATAGCTGTCGTCGGAATAGGCCGTGGCAAAGGCATAAACGGGCTTTCCGGCCTTCTTTACTGCCTCAAGGCTGTTACCGATCGCCGCAAGGCTTGCCTGTCCGCCGCCCATGAACCGTTCCATGTCGACAACGACCATTTTCACACGCGCATCTTTTTCAGCAAGCTTGAGCGCACGGACAATGTCACGTTGCCGGATTTCCCCGGTTGGCATGGCGGTGGACGTAAGCGTTGTAAGCGGGTCGATCTCCGCAGGCTGTTCGGAAACAACGCCGTCAAGTTTCAACAGTAATGCACCATCGCGAACAACCGCCGGATTGGGGCTGGCGTTTAAAAGTGCAAATATAGCGAGGAAAAACAACAACAGAAAAAACAGCACCAGCAGGTCCTTAAACCCGACCAATATTTTCCAGCTGACGCGCAGAAACCGCATAATGTCTTGTCCCTTTTTACCTTTTTTCCGATGTAAGCATTCCGACGTCGTTTGCCACCGCTCTTCGACAAAAAGATGTTGCCCTTTGATGACCGCGCTTCCGGTTCATCGCATTAAAGGGGCTAACCCGGAACATTAGCCACGCGCTCCTGTTCGCACACTCCCCACAAGGAGCATTTACTATGAAGAAGATCATTTTACTTACAGCAGCGCCGTTTGTTCTGCTCGTTGGCTGTTCATCGGGCGATCAGGCCGACACCACGGCGGCGGATACGACAACCGAAACCATCACTGAAATGCCTACGGACACGATGGGTACGACCGATGGAACGACCGGAACAACCACCACAGGAACCGACGCCACTGGTACGATGGGCAGTGGCGGAACAACGGGTACCACCAGCACCAACCAAACAGGACCAAATGGCACTGGAACAGGTACGACCGGCACGACTGGTACAAATGGTGGAACAACACCGCCATCAAACACACCTAACCAGTAATATTTCGCCAATTGCGCATGTTACAGAAAAGGGCCGCTGGAGTGATCCAGCGGCCCTTAAACATGGGTCAGCGGTCGGATTTGCCGCTGCCGGAAGTTGCTTTCATGCCGTGACCGGCATCGCCGATGTTATCGGCGGCCGATCTCCCGAACGGAATTGCCCGACCTCTTAACTGAACCATGAGACATCGGATCACCTCCTTTCGTTGAATGGAAATTGCTTGCTTCAAACATATATCTGCCCTCCGCAGATCTGAAGTTGAATCAAACTGACTTTTTAAACAAGTCTTGTAATTAATTTTTTTTCGGGCAAATATTGTCGTTCTGCACGGTAATATTCAACACGGGCGAACGCTACGTGCGGCAGTCCTCAACAATTCGTGTAATCTCTGCCCATGAGGGTAGAATAACAGGCTGATGTCCGTCGGTTTCAACCAATATCCGCCCGCGGCTAAACGCCATCGCGTCCAATATGGCGTCCATCGGCATGATTTCAGTTGCCAGATATGCAGGGGTTCCGCCAGTTGGCTTCGCAGCAAACTCCTTCATCGACGAAGATGTCCGTATCACGATGCGCTGCCCCGCTGCAGTGGCCGCACGCGACAGATATATGCGCCGATTTTGCAGATCGCAGCGCAGACTAACGAGCGCATTTTGACCAACCGGTCCAAAGAGCCCAATCGATCCACGATCATCGCGCCGATACACCCATTCGCCCATAGCAAACGGCCAGTCATTCCAATCGCCCGACAGACGCGGTGCTGGCGCTGGCTTGGCCGCAACGGGGGGTGGTGTGGGCGCGGCCCGCGGTGCTGGCGGAGGCGGAGGCGCCACGCATGATGCGAGCAGCAAAACGGCGGCGAGGGTCAAGGTACGGGTTTGCATGGCTTTGTCTTATGGCCAAATCGCATCTGCTCCGCTAGCGCGTTGCGACATGGCGACCAAAAAAACACGACTAGACCAGTTGATCGTTGATCGCGGCCTTGCCGAAAGCAAGACACGCGCGCAGGCGCTGGTCATGGCGGGACATGTTTACATCGGCGATGCCAAGGCACTGAAGCCCGGACAACAAATAGCCGAAGACACCGAAATTAGTGTCAAAGGCAGCGATCATCCCTGGGTGTCACGCGGCGGCATTAAGCTAGCCCACGCCCTTGACGCATTCGCGATCGACGTCACGAACGCCGTCGCCATTGATGTCGGCTCATCGACGGGTGGCTTTACCGACGTGTTACTGACGCAAGGCGCAACGCGCGTCTTCGCCGTCGATAGCGGCACAAACCAACTCGCGTGGAAACTGCGGCAAGACCCACGCGTC
>JBKBTH010000218.1:0-4021 GCA_046290915.1 Sphingorhabdus sp. | reverse complement strand
GGCAATAAACCAATGATCGAATATTGGGATGTCACTGCCGCCGACAAGGCACCCGAATTGGTGACGCACGCGCAAGATATGAAGCGCTATAACAATTATGCGCTAATGGCGCTTGCAGTCGCTGCACTCGCCGGCCTTGCTTTACTCATTTGGCTGGTGCGTAACCGCACACATATCATCGCGCCAGAGGCGGCCATTGAAACCCGCCGCGTTGCCGCGACGGTTCGCAATACGGAGTCCTGATAACGGCCTCGCAGTCGGGTAGTTATTCGGCTGCTATCAGCGTTTCTGCATTCTCGTTATGCGAGGCTACGAAATGCGGTGCCGAAAAAACCATCACGCCGTCATCAATGGGGTCTTGAGTCAGGATCTTCTTTTCAGCGGAATAATCTTGCAGCACGCGCCATGGATGACGATCCCCATTCTTCGGTAACTTATCAAAACTGCGCGCGAAATAGCCTGAACTAAAGTCCGTTACAAATGGCAGCTTTGGCATGTCGGGATCATCCAGAACCGGCGTTGCCACAAGCGCATTTTTGTCATCCATTTTCCATAGCAAACGGCAGACATAATCGGCCACGATATCGGTCTTCAGCGTCCAAGACGCGTTGATGTAACCAAAGACGCTGGCGAAGTTCGGGATGTCGTTGAACATCACGCCCTTATAATTGAAATGCTCGCCAAAATTGACCATTTCGCCGTCCACGCTGATCGCAGTCTTGCCCATCGTGACAAGGTTCAGACCCGTCGCGGTAATGACGATATCGGATTCAATATGCTTGCCGGACTTCAGTTGAATGCCCGTTTTGGTGAAATGGTCAATATGGTCAGTCACGACCTCGGCCTTACCCTCGGTAATGGCATTGAACATGTCGCTGTCTGGAATGAGGCATAGGCGCTGTTCCCATGGACCATATTTGGGCACGAAATGGGTGTCGACATCAACGGAGGCTGGCAGCGCTTCACGCGCCATGTTGACCAGCTTTTCACCCAGCTTCGCTGGGTTGCGGCGGGCATACCAATACGTGAACCGCTGCATGTTGATGTTGCGCCACCGTGTCAGCGCATAAGCCAGCTTTTCCGGCATGATTTTGCGAACAAATTTGGAGAACGGGTCAATCGCTGGACGCGACACCATGTAAGTCGGCGAACGCTGAAGCATGGTAACTTGTGCGCCCTGTTGCGCCATTACTGGCACAATGGTCACTGCAGTGGCGCCTGAGCCGATTACCGTTACCTTCTTGCCGTTATAGTCCAGTCCCTCGGGCCAATGCTGCGGGTGAACGATTTGGCCGCCAAAGTCGGCTTCGCCTGGGAAATCGGGCTTATAACCCTGATCATAATCATAATAACCTGCGCACATGAAAAGGAAGCGCGCGGCAAAGTGCCGTTCTTCGCCACCGTCAACAGCCTTTGCCGTTACATGCCAGCGAGCGTCCGGGCTTGACCAGTTTGCAGAGACGACCTTGTGTCCGAAATGGATGTGCGGCGCGATGCCATATTCGTCAGCGGTTTCGTGCACATATTGATGGATGGATGGGCCATCAGCGATAGTTTTTTCATGCAGCCATGGTTTGAACCGGTAGCCCAAAGTGTGCATGTCGGAGTCAGACCGGATGCCAGGGTAACGGAAAAGGTCCCATGTGCCGCCCATGTCAGCGCGCTGCTCGACAATTGCATAGCTTTTATTTGGACACTGCATGGTCAGATGCGCCGCCGCACCAATGCCGGATAAACCCGCACCCACAATCAATACATCAACAACCGTCTCAGCCTGCGCCATATGCCTCTCCACTCTGTGCCGAAAATCTTACTGACATCGTTGCAAATTGCAACTGGCTTTCGCGTGTGCGCAAATAGCGCTACGATACCGTCATATCGAAACGGGGATTAGACGATGACGGACGGAACTGGCGACGAATATGTGTATGACGAGGCGTCTGGCGAATGGATCAGCGCCGCTGAAGCCAGCGCCAAATCCGAACAGGACGGCGCGGTAGAGGTCCGTGACGCGGTCGGAAATATTCTCGTGGACGGGGATCAGGTAACGTTGATCAAGGACCTGACCGTCAAAGGCGCCGGCCAGACGTTGAAGCGCGGCACGCTAATCAAATCCATTCGCTTGACGGGCGACGCGCAGGAAATTGACTGCCGTTTTGACGGTATCAAGGGGCTGGTGTTGCGCGCGGAGTTTGTTCGGAAACGCTGATGGCGCGCGTCGGTTTTCGCCTGCTGCTTGTGATTTTCTATTTAGGTGCAGGTGTACTGCATCTTGTTTCACCGCGCGGGTTTCTGGCAATTACGCCCGACTGGGTGCCCTTCCCCCATTTCATCGTCGCCTTCACTGGTGTTGCCGAAATCGCAGGTGCAGTGGGCCTACTCATTCCGCAACTTCGGAAATGGGCAGGGATTAGCCTTGCGCTTTACGCCCTGTGCGTTTGGCCAGCAAATCTCAATCACGCGATCAACGGCATTTCACTTGGCGGTGAAGCATTGGGCTGGTGGTATCACGGGCCACGGCTTGCGTTTCAGCCCGTGCTCATTTGGCTTGCTCTTTGGGTCGGCCTAGTGACTGATTGGCCATTCCGCAAATCGCGATAACAACTGCGCGCTACTTCTGTTACACTCAAATTCGATCTTTCCTATTTCGTTCGAAGAGGAGTGAGAGCATGCACAAAGATGGCGATAAAATCGATGTAACTGAAGAGGAAGCTAGCGGCGGCGTCAAAAATGTCGGCGTGCGCTATGTGTTGGCTATTTCACTCTTTCTGGCCATCGTCGTATTGTCCGCGATGTGGATGACCGGCGCGGTGATGAATTAAACACCCAGGTTATTGAAATAGTGCCAACGCGTGCCCAACTCGGTCCTGCGGGCCGGGCCCCTCTGGTCGTCAACCGACGGCGATGTCGGACCGCTTTAAACCATTAAAGAGGAGACCCGATATGAACCCAGCCGTTGGAATGCCATGCCCCGTTTGCAAAGTGGCGCTTGTCATGAGTGACCGCCAAGGCGTTGAAATCGACTATTGCCCCCAATGCCGCGGTGTTTGGCTTGATCGTGGGGAACTGGACAAGATCATCGAACGCAGCGCTGCTGCCGAGATACCGGCACCCCAAGCTGCCCAGCAACCCGCACCACCACAAGCTCCGCCCGGTTTTGCACCACAAGGTTATGGCCATCAACAACAGGGTTACGGCCACGGCTATCCGTATAAAAAGCGGAAGAAATCGTTTCTCGAAGAGCTATTCGACTAATCCGCCAACCTGGCGCCGGACACAAAAAAAGGGCCGCCTTTCGGCAGCCCTTTTTTCAAACCTTAGCGCTGATTAATCAGCAGCTGAAAGATTTACAGCCGAAGCTTTACCATTGCGGCCAATTTCGACTTCGAAATTTACGCGCTGCTCTTTATCGAGCGAGTGCATGCCAGCAGCTTGAACAGCCGAGATGTGCACAAAGCTGTCATCGCCACCACCATCGGGTGCGATAAAGCCATAGCCTTTGTCGGCATTGAAGAATTTTACGGTGCCAGTAGGCATAAAATGTTCCTTTCACGAAACAGGTGACCACCTGGCAACAGCGCCAAGTGGGTAGCCAAGTCGTGTTGGGAAAAACGTTGCACGCTCCGCTTATTTCATCAGATACGCGCCTCAAATTCCGTCGCGGTCGACGATAGCGTATTTCCCGTATACGCGTAATTTATACAATTAGCAAACAACAAGGTCGCTTTTTGCTTTTACTCTTTTTCACTTCCATTTTCAGCATCCTCGGCCTGTTCAATTTCGACCGGTTTACGCGCGTCAAATATAGCGCCTAATTCCTTGGTTTTAGCTTTATCGAATTCTTTTTGCGCAGCGGGAAACATATCTTCCTCTTCTTCGTCGATATGGTGCTCGTACCGGTGGCGCAGCGCCTTGAACTGCTCATTCCACGCCGCGTCGTTGAGGTCGCCGTTTTGCAGTTCACCCAGCATATCGTCGATTTCTTTGTGCTCCGCCACAGAATGCCGGCCATCTTCCTGAA
>JBKBTH010000217.1:0-4088 GCA_046290915.1 Sphingorhabdus sp. | reverse complement strand
CCGGGCGTTGGCTATGGCGAAGACGGCGAAGGCTATGTGCGCATCGCTATGGTCGAAAATGAACATCGCCTGCGTCAGGCCGCACGCAACGTGAAGCGTTATCTGCAATCTATGGGGGTCAACACCCCTGGTCAATCAAAGGCAATTTGACATGGCGCGTGACGAGTTTGCTTTCCATCACCGTTTCCGCGTGCGCTGGTCCGAAACCGATGCGCAGGGCGTCGTATTTAACGCCCGCTATCTGGATTATGCCGATGTCGCGATTACCGAATATTGGCGCGCGGCTAAATTCCGTGACCATGCCGATGGTGCGCCGTTGGAGTTTCATGTCAAAAAGGCGACCGTGACATGGTTTGCGCCAATCAAGCCGGACGAGCTTATTGAAGTCATGGCGCGGACGGTTGCCACGGGGCGAACAAGCATGAACCAGGTCGTCGAAATCCACGGTATCACCGAAGATGGCTCGGACGATTTGCGCGCCACTGTTGACCTTGTCAGCGTGCATGTCGACCTCGACACACATCGCCCCATTCCCTTGCCGCATTGGGTGAAGGATGTTTTCCTCGCCTTCGATCAACAGGCTGCCAACGCGGCAGCTTTGATGGCCGACGCGTAAGACGGGGCTCAGCATGCGCAAGAACGTCCTGTTAAGCTTGCTGACCACCATGGCGCTTCCGCTGCTAGTTGTGAGTGGCTGCTCGCCCGCAGGCAAGGCAGACGAACGAAGCGAAAGCTCGGCAGCATTTCCGCGCGCTGAACGTTTGGTCTCCACGGCGGGCGACACAGAGTTTTCAACTGAGGCCGCGCGCGATGAAGCGGGCGAGGCCGAATTCGTTATGGATTGGGCAGGGATCCAGCTTGGCACTACCGTTGCCGATATTGGCGCTGGTGAAGGCTATTACACCATCCGCCTTGCCGAACGCGTCGGGCCAAAAGGCCGCGTGCTTGCGCAGGATATCAATCGCGGCGCACTTGATCGTCTGGGTGATCGCGTCACGCGTGAACAGCTCGACAATGTTGCGATCAAAGAAGGCGCTCTGGATGATCCGCGGTTGCCAGAAAAAAGCTTTGACCGAGTTTTCATGGTGCACATGTACCATGAAATTGGCGAGCCCTATGCGTTCCTTTGGCGCATGCGGCCAGCCCTTGCGAAGGGCGGACAAGTTATCGTGGTAGACCGCGATCGTCCCACGTCGCAGCACGGTATTCCGCCCAAGCTCTTGTTCTGCGAATTTGATGCAGTGGGCTATCGTTTGACTGGCTTTACCGAGCAGCTGAAGTTAGGTGGATATATCGCGCGCTTTGAAGTCAGCGGTAAGCGGCCGGAGCCATCCGCTATCAAGACCTGCGCCTCACGTTACCCGCAGTAATCGATCAAATATTCCGTCGCGCTTAATCGCCGTCAAAACCTATTAACGATTCGACGCGGACGCCATGGGCGCGCAATTTGGCCGATCCGCCCAGGTCAGGCAAGTCGACGATGAACAAGGCTTGTTCGACCTTGCCGCCGCCCTGATGGATTAAGTCAACGCCAGCGAGCGCAGTGCCGCCAGTTGCGATCAAATCATCGACAAGGAGCACTTTCTGGTTTGGCTGCACATGACCGACATGCATTTCGATGCGGTCGGTGCCATATTCGAGTGTGTAGTCGGTGCCGATTTTCGCACCCGGAAGCTTACCGGGCTTGCGCAGCATCAATTGTCCAAGGCCAAGCACATAGGCCAGTCCGGACGCCACGATAAAGCCGCGTGCCTCGATACCTGCCACCAGCTGGGTATCCGGGTCCACCAGTGCAGCTAGCCGGTCAATGGTCATCCGATAGCCGCCTGCGTCGAGCAGCAA
Source organism: Sphingorhabdus sp. (assembly GCA_046290915.1). GTDB lineage: Bacteria > Pseudomonadota > Alphaproteobacteria > Sphingomonadales > Sphingomonadaceae > Sphingorhabdus_B. The sequence goes on along the minus strand of JBKBTH010000217.1, from coordinate 2,246 downwards.
GCTAGACAGGTCGCGGAACATGATACCCGGCTTTGGATAATCCGGAATGTTGCGAATCAGGGCGGCGAGGTCGGCATTCTCTGTCATGGAGAAGAAGTGCCTTGAATGCCCGGAAGTTACAAAGGAAAACCTTGGGTTTTGAACATATTATCGAAAAACAATAAAATTATTGACGTTAAACAATAATGAGATTATTGATTAACAATAATCGCAACATTGGAGATCGATATGACTGAAATTGCTGACAACCGTATTTTGCGGATTACAAGATTACTCGTGTACTTCATCATGGGCGTAGTGGCCATCGCCGGAGCCTTGCTGGCAGTGATGTGCGTTGTTCTACCTTTCTACTGGACCGAGGCGATGGCCGAGTTGAATACGGTCCATCCCAACCTTGATCCGCTGACCTTGCTTCCAAACCTGCTTTCGGTTTTTGCGCTGGGGATACTCACACTTGGTCTTATTTGGACAATGATGCGAAAGCTTTTGGCGATCATTGCCAGCGTCGAAGATGGAAACCCGTTTGTCCGAGCTAACGCCATACGGTTAAAGGCTATCGGTTGGCTGATGGTCGGATTGCAGATCGTAGGCGTCCCGCTCGCCATCGCTGCAGGCAATGCTGCCGACATGTTTGGAGAGTCGGATACCGGCTGGGATCTGTCCCTCAACGGTATTTTGGCGATCCTACTCGTCTTCATCCTGGCAGGTATCTTTGAACGTGGCGCCGAAATGCGTGAAGAGTTGGAAGGAACGGTCTGATGCCAGTCACAGTGAAACTTGATGACCTGCTTTACGCGAAGCGGATGACGCTTACTGAGCTTGCCGAACGCGTCGACATTACCCTCGCCAACTTGTCGATCCTGAAAACCGGCAAAGCCAAGGCGATCCGTTTCTCGACGCTTGAGGCCATTTGCAAAGTGCTTGAATGCCAGCCTGGTGACCTTTTGGGCTTTGACGCGGAGGGGGAAGGGCTATGAATCTTGCATTCAAGATATCGATCCCGCCGCGCGTATTGATGCTTTTGGTTCTGGTGGTGATCGCCGCGTTGTTGTCCTGAAACTGGTTTACGACGACGCAGGAACAGACATAAAAAAGGGGCAGCCTATCGCTAGGCCGCCCCATTTTTGTATCCCGTAAGGGAAACCGAATTACTTCAGTTCGACGGTTCCGCCGGCTGCAAGGATCTTCGCCTTGATGTCTTCGGCTTCTGCCTTGTTTACGCCTTCCTTGATCGCCTTTGGCGCGGACTCAACAAGAGCCTTTGCTTCGGTCAGACCAAGTGCAGTGATCGCACGGACTTCCTTGATGACTGCAATCTTGTTGCCGCCGTCGCCGGTCAAGATAACGTCAAATTCAGTCTGCTCTTCAACAGCTGCAGCAGCGGCGGCAGGCGCAGCAACGGCAACAGCAGCAGCGGCGCTAACGCCCCACTTTTCTTCCAAAGCCTTTGCAAGGTCAGCCGCTTCAAGAACGGTAAGGGTTGAGAGTTGCTCTACGAGCTTTTCAATATCAGCCATTTAAATAACACTCCGATTTTCTGTCATATCTGTAGGGCCCGCCCAGCCGGTTGAAACCATGGGACGCAGCCAGTTTAATTCAAAAAAGTTATGCTGCCTCTTGGTCAGCATAGGCACCAAATACCCGTGCCAATTTCGCAGCCGGTGCGGTCGACAGCTGTGCAATCTTCGTTGCCGGTGCTTGGATAAGCCCGATAAGCGTAGCGCGCAGTTGATCGAGCGATGGCAATGAAGCCAGCGCCATTACACCGTTTACATCGAGGAACGTGTCACCCATCGCGCCGCCGACAATTTCAAGTTTGTCATTGGTCTTTGCGAACTCGACAGCAATCTTTGCAGCTGCAACCGGGTCCGACGATGTGGCGAGCGCTGTAGGGCCAGTAAGCAATTCAGCTACTGATCCATATTGCGTTCCCTCGAGGGCGATTTTGGCAAGACGGTTCTTGGCAACCTTATAGCTTGCGCCGGCATCCCGCATTTTCAAACGAAGGTCGGTCGATTGTGCAACCGTCAGCCCGAGATTCCGGGTGACGACGACAACCGCCGCTTCATTAAAAGTGGCGTTCAGCGATGCAACTGTTTCGGTCTTTTCAGAACGGTTCATGCATTACTCCTTTTTCAGACCTCGCCGGCGAACCGACAAAATCCAACACGAAAAGCGAAACGCCCGGCTGGGCGATCCGCTGACTTCAGTCCGTGGGGAAGTTTCATGCCGAACTCACACGATAT
>JBKBTH010000216.1:0-4102 GCA_046290915.1 Sphingorhabdus sp. | reverse complement strand
CTTTCGTCGGCTTCAACAACCATCCAGTCACTTGCGCCGAGACGTGCGTTGGAACCGTAGCTGTTGATGATGCCGCCGTTGATGACGGTGGGGTCAATGCCGCCATGATCGAGCATCGCGGCAATGAGCGAAGTCGTCGTCGTTTTGCCGTGCGTCCCTGCCACGGCAACAGTGTTCTTCAACCGCATCAACTCCGCGAGCATCTCTGCACGGCGAACCAAGGGAATGCGGCGTTCAAGCGCTGCGTCGCGCTCGGGGTTGCCTGCCTTAACCGCAGTAGAGGTTACAACGACGGTAGCATCGCCCAAATTATCGGCGCTATGTCCGATCATTACCTTGATGCCGCGCTTACGCAGGCCGTCAATGACATAACTGTCGGCGATGTCACTGCCCTGCACCTTATAACCCAGATTGTGCATAACCTCGGCAATGCCCGACATGCCGATGCCGCCAATGCCGACAAAGTGGACGATGCCAATATCCGTGGGAACGCCCTTCATTAAATGCTCTTTCGTGCGAGTGCTGGTGCGGCACCGAATGATGCCGACGTCTCAGACTTTGCCTTAATGCCATGCATGATCGGCGCGCGGCCAAAGGATTCTACAAGGTCAGCCAAATCCGCAACCGCGTTAGGACGGCCGCAGCTTTTGGCTGCCTTTGCGGCATTTTCCAGCGCGCCGGGTTCAAGCGCAATCTTCTGAATTTGCTTGGCGAGTTCAACCGCCGTGAAGGCTGGCTGCGCAATCGCTCGGGCACCACCGGCGGTGACCATTTCTTTTACGTTGTAGCTTTGGTGGTCGTCCGTCGCGCTTGGCAATGGCACCAAAATCGCGGGCCGACCTGCACAAGTCAGCTCAGAAATCGTCGATGCACCAGCCCGCGCGATGACCATATGCGCCCAGCCCAACCGTTCGGGCAAGTTTGGCAAATAGGTTGCAAGTTCCGCCGGAATGTCATGCGCAGCATATGCCTGACGCACAGTATCAATATCTTCTTCACGGCACTGCTGCGTAACCTGAAGGCGGCGGCGCAAATTCAACGGTAACCGCGCGAGGCCATCGGGGACGATGTCGGAAAGGATGGTCGCGCCCTGGCTTCCCCCCGTAACAAGTACGCGGAAAATACCGTCAACCAACAGCGGAGGATATGGCTCGTCACGAAGCGCCAACACTTCCTCGCGCACAGGGTTTCCAACCAAATGGACCTTGCTGGCGTAGCGCGGTGAAAGGCGCAGCACTTCGGGATAGGCCGTCGCAATGGCGTTCACTTGCCGCGCGGTGAAGCGGTTGACGCGGCCGAGCACCGCATTTTGTTCGTGGATGATCGTGGGAATTTTTTCGGCGAAGGCACCCAGTAATGCCGGAAAAGCTGGATATCCGCCGAACCCGACGACAGCCGTTGGTTCAAAGCTCGCGTACAAACGGCGCGCCATCACTCGGCCTGCTGCGATAGCCTGCACGCCGGGCAGCCAGCTACCGGGGCTTTTCGTGATGCGACCTGCGGGCAAAATGTGCGTCGCGATCTTTTCCGGGCAGCCCGGAATTTTCGCGCCGCGCGCGTCGGTTATCAAGGCAACATGGTGCCCTCTGTTCAGAAGTTCCTGCCCAAGCGCAAACGCAGGGATAAGATGCCCCCCCGTCCCGCCAGCGGCCAATACATAGTGCCGAGAAATGGTCATGGCGGCTATCCCTTCACCATATACTGCGACCGGTCAAGATATGGGTTACGCTTCGTCAACGCGAGGATGAGGCCGCAAGTCATAGAAAGCGCCAAAATGGAGGATCCACCGTAGCTGATAAACGGCAACGTCATGCCCTTTGACGGAAAGACGCCAAGGTTAACCGCCATGTTGATCATCGCCTGACCACAAAACTGCGCGCCAAGCCCAGTGACCGCCAGAACCACAAATTGGTCCTTTTCATCCAGCAACCGAATGATGATGCGTACCAGAATAGCGAAATAGAGGATGGCGATGACCATGCACGCGAGCAGACCAAATTCTTCACCAATGACGGAAAAGATATAGTCCGTATGCCCTTCAGGCAGCGAGTACTTCTTGATGCCAAGGCCAGGGCCAAGACCAATGAAACCGCCATTGGTTAAAGTCGCCAACGCCATTTTATCGTGCGTCAGGCCCTCGGTCCCAAATACCCAGGCATCAATGCGCTGCGTCGCCACTGGATAGAAGTTATAGGCAAGCACGATAAATACCACGCCGCTGATGACCAGTCCCCAAAGCCGTGATGCCTGAACGCCGGAAACCATCATCAGTGCAAACCATGTGCCCATGAACAAGATCGTCTGGCCCAAGTCAGGCTGCATCAGCAACAAGACGCAGACCAAGCCAGTGACGATGCTGCTTAAGATGCGGACCGGCAAGGACGGGTCTTTCAGACGCCAGCTGATAATCCATGCCATCGTCACCGCGAAAAAGGGTTTAAGAAACTCGGATGGCTGAAGCCCCGCAAAGCCCGCGCCTATCCAGCGTTGCGATCCATTCACTTCACGGCCAATGACGGGCACGAGGGCGAGCAGCACGAAGAATAGGCAAAAACCGAACACGGCAAAGCGGCGCGCTTGTTCGCGTGGATACATGGATACGAAAAGCATCGCCGGTACACCGACGATTACCCACATGAGTTGCCGGTAAAAAAAGTACAAAGATGATAGTTGCGTTGAGGAAGACGACAGGCGCTGGGCACCCGCAGGGGAGGCCGCGGCGACGGCCAGCAAACCAATCGCAATCAGTACCATCATCAACGACAGCAGCACACGGTCCAGTTCCCAGAACCATACGCCAAGCGGTGAGCGGTCACCCCGGCCAAGCCGGTTGGCGAAGCCGATCTTCCCGGTCTTTGCAGCCAGTACCCAAGGAACATCTTTACGTTCGCCGGTCATAGCGCCTCGACGATCGCCCGGAACGCATCACCACGCGCCTCAAAATCTTTGAACTGGTCGAATGAAGCACAGGCTGGCGACAGCATGATAACTTCGCCTGGCTTTGCTTGGGCAGCGGCGGAACACACCGCAGCGCCCATCATTTCGCTACGCTCTACGGGCATATAGGGTGACAGCAGCTCGTTAAACAAAGGCCCGGCCTCGCCAATGGTATAGGCTTTGACGACATGGCCAAAATTGGGAATGCACTCGTCGAGATTATCGGTTTTAGGCAAGCCGCCGACGATCCAGTGAACGCGCGGATAGGCCGCAAGTGCAGGCGCAGTCGACGCGGCGTTGGTGGCTTTACTGTCATTGACGAACAACACGCCATTGCGCTCAGCAACGACTTCCATCCGGTGCGCAAGGCCTTTGAATGTCCGCATTGCCGGACGCCATTGTGCCTCAGTCACGCCAAGCGATTCCACAATCGCAACGGCGACCGCAATATTTTGAAGATTGTGCGGGCCCTGCAACGAAGGCCACTCTGCCTGTCCGGCGATTAACGCTGGATCTGCCAAGTGCACCAGTTCCGCCTCGCGTCGTGCCAGTACATCGCGATAAACCCGCTCGGTGTCAGCGTCACCTTTACCAAAGACTGAATGCGTATTTCCGGTCTGCATATCGAACAGGCGGGCCTTGGAGGCAACATAGCCTTCATAACCGTCGTAGCGATCAAGGTGATCGGGTGAGAGGTTGATAAGCGCAGCCGCATCGCAGGAAAGCGTATGCGTGATGTCAATCTGGTAGCTGGAAAGTTCCAACACATAGACGCCGCCAGCGGGCAGCGGTGCTTGCGACAAAATCGGCAAGCCAATATTTCCGCCCATGCGCACGGGCAGCGCGGCGCTTTTCAGCAAATGGTGGACCAACGCCGTCGTCGTCGATTTGCCATTGGTGCCGGTAATGCCCACCACACGATGTGGCGGCAGGTGTGACCGCGCCATGGCAAATAATTCAATGTCACCGATCAGCGGCAGCCCCTCGGCCTTCGCCTTGTCCGCTATCGGATGGCGGTTGATGGGAACACCGGGCGACACAACAATAGCATCATAGCCCGACAGGTCCGCCAGCAACGGATCGCCGATAGTGGCAATATCGGCAATTTTGGCGCGTGCGCCTTCGTCATTATCCCATGCAAGGATTTCCGCCCCGCCCGCAACCA
>JBKBTH010000021.1:0-12783 GCA_046290915.1 Sphingorhabdus sp. | reverse complement strand
ATGAGGAAATCCCGGTCATGCGTTGCCCGCATGTGTCGGGATATTTCCGGCAGGAGCAGAAAAGCGGACTGATCGGTGTGTACGAAGACACAGGTTTGGCCGAGGCATGGGCTCCACGCGGCGGGCATCCTGAATGGGATTCGACCAGCGAACTGTTCCCCGAAGATCTGGAGCGGATTGCGCCATGGCTTGAACGCGCGATTGAGCGGATGCCGATTTTTGGCGAGGTCGGCTTACGCCGCTTCGTCAACGGGGCGATCCCGCATACGCCGGACGGTGGCCCCTTGCTGGGACCAGCGGTTGGCCTCAAAAACTTCTGGCATTGTTGCGGCACAAGCTTTGGCATCGCGCAAGGCGGCGGCGCTGGCAAATATCTCGCGCAGTGGATGGTGTTTGGCGATGCCGATATCAACATGACTGAGTTCGATCCGCGCCGTTATGGTCCCTATGCGGACGAAAATTACAGCCGCGACAAGGTTTTCCTCGATTACCGGATGACGTTCACGACGCGGCTTCCGGGCGAAGAAGAACCCGATGGCCGCCCGCAAAAGATGAGCCCATTATACGGCAAGTTGCTGTCGGCTGGCGCGGTATATGGTGAGACCTATGGCTGGGAACGGCCCAAATATTTTGCCCTCGACGGTGCCGAAGAAGTGGGCGGCTATCACCGCACAAATAGCTTCGACGCGGTTGCTGCCGAGGTGAAAGCGGTTGCCGAGCGGGTAGGGGTGCTCGATCTGTCCGGCTTTGCCAAATATGACGTATCTGGCCCCGATGCGGAGGCCTTCCTCAACCGTATTTGTGCGAACCGTATGCCGAAGAAATTGGGCGGTATCGGCTTGGTCCATCCGTTGTCAGTTCAGGGCCGCATTTACGGCGAAATGACGGTAACACGATTTGCCGATGACCATTTCTATTGCCTGTCGGCGGCGGCTGCGGAACAGCGCGACTGGGACTTGCTGATCCAAAGCAAATTGCCGCACGAGGATGTCACTATCCGCAATTTGACGATGGACCTTGGCGTTCTGGTGATGAACGGCCCGCGTTCGCGCGATGTGTTGGCAAAGCTCACCAATGCTGACTTGAATAATGAAGGTTTCCGCTGGCTAAGCGGTCAGGACATTACAATTGCCGGTATAAAAATGCGCGCGCTGCGTGTCTCTTATGCAGGCGAGCTTGGGTGGGAATTGCATCCGGCGATGGAGGATCTTGAGGCACTTTACGATGCCGTTTGGGAAGCTGGGCAGGAATATGGCATCGTCAATTACGGCCTCTACGCCGCCAATACGATGCGCGTCGAAAAGGGCTATAAAGCCTGGGGCTCGGAACTCACCAACGAATTGACGATGATTGAGGCTGACATGCCCCGCTTCATCAATTTCAACAAGGATGACTTTGTCGGCAAGCAAGCGACGCTCGATGCGCCCGACCGCTTCCGCATTGTATATGGTGAGGTGGACGCCGCCAACGTCGACGTGCGAGGTGCGGAGCCATGTTTGGTTGGCGACAATTGCATCGGCCTGACGACGTCGGGTGGCTACGGACACCGTGTGGGCAAAAGCTTGTTCTTTGCGTGCGTGCCGCTTGAAAATGCAGCGCCCGGGTCGCGTTTTGACATCATACTGCAGGGCGAACGGCGCACGGGAACGGTGCTGGAGCATCCAGCTTATGATGCCGATAACGCAAAGATGAAGGTGTAACGCAGTGGCTGAACTCCCCAAAAAGGCGAAGGTCGTCATCATCGGTGGCGGTGTTATCGGCTGCTCGATTGCCTATCATCTGACCAAGATTGGTTGGGACGATGTGGTTTTGCTTGAACGCAAGCAATTGACCAGCGGCACGACTTGGCACGCGGCAGGATTGGTGGGGCAATTGCGTCCCAGCATCAACATGACCAAGCTCGCGAAATATACAGGCGAGCTCTATCGCGGGCTTGAGGCCGAGACAGGCCAAGCGACAGGCTATCGCCAATGCGGTTCGATTTCGATGGCCACCAATGCCGAGCGCTTTGAAGAGCTGAAGCGCAGCGCATCCATGGCCAAGGTATTTGACCTGCCCGTGCATGTTGTCACACCGCAGGAAATCAAAGACCTCGCCAACATCGTCAATGTTGATGACGTTGTCGGCGGCATTCATATCCCAAGCGACGGCTACGCCAATGCCGTCGATATTACCCAAGCCTTGGCTAAAGGCGCGCGGACGGGCGGCGCGAAGATCTATGAAAACACTAAAGTTACGAAAATCCGTCACAATGGCGATCGCATCACGGGTGTTGATACGGCGGACGGTTCGATTGATGCCGATTATGTCGTGATATGTGGCGGCATGTGGACGCGGGACTTGGCGGCCAGTGTGGGCGTCGCTGCCCCGCTTCATGCTTGCGAGCATTATTATGTCCTGTTCGAAGGCGTCGATGGCATCGACAACACCCTGCCGGTGCTCCGCGATTATGATTATTGTGGCTATTATAAATATGATGCAGGCAAGCTGCTTGTCGGCGCGTTTGAACCCAATGCCCGGCCATGGGGCATGGACGGCATCTCCGAAGATTTCTGTTTCGATGAAATTGCAGGAAGCTTCGAACATTTCGAACCCCTGTTGCTCGATGCGATGCGCCGCGTCCCTGCGCTTGAAAAGGCTGGCATCCAGAAATTCTTCTGCGGCCCTGAAAGCTTCACGCCCGATGTGCGTTACCATTTGGGTGAAAGTGCTGAACTGAAAGGCTGCTTTATTGCGGCTGGTCTTAATTCTATCGGTCTGCAGTCCGCAGGCGGCGTTGGCAAGGTGATGGCCGACTGGATTCGCGATGGCATTCCGCCGGCAGATCTTTGGACGGTCGACATCCGCCGCAACATGCCGTTCCAGATTAACCGCAAATATCTGCGTGAGCGTGTGACCGAAAGCCTTGGGCTGCTGTACGCAACGCATTATCCGTTCAAGCAATATGAAACCGCGCGCGGGGTGCGGAAATCGGCATTGCATGACCGGCTTGCTGCGCAAGGTGCGTGTTTTGGTGAAGCTTTCGGCTGGGAACGCGCCAACTGGTACGGCGAACCCGGCAGCACGCCCGAATATGAATATAGCTATGGCCGCCAAAACTGGTTTGAAGCCAATGCGGCGGAATGCAAAGCAGTGCGTGAGGCTGTGGGGCTTTTCGACCAATCCAGCTTCGCCAAATTCCGGCTTGAAGGCCGCGATGCCATGGCTGTCCTCAACCGCGTCTGTGCCAACGATGTCGATGTTGCGCCGGGTAAGCTTGTCTACACGCAATGGCTCAATGAAAAGGGCGGGATTGAGGCTGACCTGACCGTCACGCGCCTTTCCGAAACCGCCTATCTGATCGTCACCGGTGCCGAAACCGAGGTGAAGGATTTCAACTGGTTGAAACGCCATACCCCCGAAGATGCGCATGCGGTGCTCACCAATGTGTCATCGGGCATGGGTGTGATTTCGATCATGGGCCCTAACAGCCGCGCGTTACTGCAATCGATTAGCCCCAATGACCTGTCGCATGAGGCGTTCCCCTTTGCGACGTCGCAAGAGATTGAGTTGGGCTACGCCATCGTGCGCGCATCGCGCATTACCTATGTCGGTGAGTTGGGTTGGGAGCTCTATATTCCCACCGAGTTCATGGCGGGCGTATATGACGAGATTGTCGCCGCTGGCGCGGCCTTTGGCCTCAAACATTGCGGCTATCACGCGCTGAACGCACTTCGGATGGAAAAGGCCTATCGTCACTGGGGCCATGACATCACCGATGAAGATACGCCGTTGGAGGCTGGCCTCGGCTTTGCGGTGAAGATGGACAAGGTCGGCGGTTTCATTGGCCGCGATGCGTTGCTTGCGCAAAAGGAGGCAGGCCTGAAGCAGCGCCTCGTGCAGTTCCTGCTCAAATCGCCTGAACCAATGCTTTATCACAATGAACCCATTTGGCAGGGCGACCGGATCGCAGGATATATTCGTTCAGGAATGTATGCCCATACGCTCGGCGGCGCTTGCGGGCTTGGCTATGTCGATGCAGCCGATGGCGGTGTCGTGGGGCCAATCGGCGCTGATGATTTTGAGATTGAGATTGCCGGTGTTCGCTATCCCGTCACCGCGTCGCTTAAGCCGTTTTATGACCCCACAAATGCACGGATCAAAATCTAATGTCGCACACTGAACTTATGAGCCGTCTCGCCGCAAACACGCGGGTAGGATACAGCTTCGATCAAGAATTTTACGCAAGCGATGCGGTCTTTAAAGCCGATATGGATCAGATCATCAGCCAGAAATGGCTGCTTGCCGGCCATGTGTCACGCATCCCCAATAAAGGCGATTATTTCCTCTATCGGGTCGGTAATGAACAGATCATCGTCATTCGCGAAAATGTAGACAGCGTCCGCGCATTTTTCAACGTCTGCCGCCATCGCGGTTCGACGATTTGTCAGTCCGAAAGTGGGAATGCGCCACGTTTGGTCTGCCCATATCATGCATGGACCTTTGGTCTGGATGGCCGCCTGATTTCAGCGCGGTTAATGCCGGAGGATTTTGACAAGGCCGAAAACAGCCTGTTCGCGTGCCACATCCGCGTTTTCCATGGCCTTATCTTCATTAATATGAGCGAGGAGGAGCCGGACGATTTTGACGCGACTTTCGGCGACATGGGGGCGATCCTCGACTATCATGGTTTTGCGGACGCGCGGATCGCGCACGCAGGCAGCTACCCCACGACGGCAAACTGGAAACTGGTCGTCGAGAATTTCTTTGAATGCTATCATTGCGTGCCATCGCATCCGGAGTTTTGCTCGATGCATGCGTCGGAATCGATCGTGGCCGTGGGTGCCGGACCCAGTTCGGGGCCAGCAGATGCCATCGCTAACTTCGCGCCAAAGCTACAGGCTTGGGAAGAAAGCGCCGCCGCCGCAGGGCGGCCAATCGGTAATATCGATGAGGCTCCCGATAGCAGCCACCTGCGCTTGTTGATGCAACGGATGAACAAGGATGGTTGGGCTTCGGAAACGCAGGATGGCTCGGCGCCAGCGCCATTGATGGGTAAGCGCACCAAAGCAGATGGCGGCCGGATGCACCTAAGCTTCAGTCCTTTCAGTCAAATTGTTGCGGACGATCATTTCGCTATCCTGTTCCAGTTCACGCCGCGCGGCGCGTTGGCAACCGATGTCGAGATGATCTGGCTGGTCGATGGGCGCGCGACCGAGGACCAGGTTGATATCGAAAAGATGATCTGGGGCTATCATGCGACGACCACACAGGACAAAGTCATCACCGAAAATAATCAGGCAGGCATAATGTCGAGCCGTTATCGACCTGGCCGATATTCCGAACAAGAGGGCAGCGTGCTTAACTTCCAGAAATGGTATCTCAACCAGTTCGGGCTGGAACGCGCCGAGTGACAATAGCCGCCAACATGCGCGCGGTTCTGCTGACCGGCCATGGCGGCTATGACAAGCTTGAGGTGCGCTATGATATACCAGTACCGACGCCGGGTGTTGATGATGTCCTGATCCGTGTTGGCGCAGCCGGCGTCAATAATACCGATATCAACACGCGCATTGGCTGGTATTCAAAATCGGTAGCAGAGGCGACAGATGTTGGCGCTGCAGAAGGACTTGAAGGTGCAGGCGATGATGGTTGGTCAGGTGCCGCCTTTCAATTTCCGCGCATTCAGGGTGCGGATGCCTGTGGAACAATTGTCGCTGTGGGCGCGAATGTCGATCCTGCCCGCGTTGGTGAACGGGTGTTGGTCGAACCCGTCTTTCAAGGCGCGAGCCGTTTCGACATCCTTTACTTCGGGTCGGAAGTCGATGGCGGGTTTGCGGACTATACCTGTGCCCCTTCAATCCATGCGCATCGCATTGTCTCATCGCTATCGGACATCGAACTGGCTAGCTTTCCTTGCGCTTACGGAACTGCCGAAAACATCCTGACCCGTATCAATTTGCAGGCAGGCGAGCGCATCCTCGTCACGGGTGCGTCTGGTGGTGTTGGCTCGGCAGCAGTCCAGCTTTCGAAACGGCGCGGCGCAGAGGTGATAGCCATGGCGGCCGATGCGAAAGCCGATAGCGTCCGCGCGCTCGGCGCGTGTCAGGTCATACCGCGCGACGCTAGTCTGGTATCACTATTCGGACAGGAGCATTTTGATTGCGCCCTCGATATCGTCGGTGGCCAGCAGTTCGGCGAGATACTCAATGTCCTGAAACGCGGAGGGCTCTACGGCGTGTCGGGTGCCATTTCCGGGCCCGTGGTCGATCTTGATCTTCGGACGCTGTATCTCAAGGATTTGCGGCTAATTGGTTGCACGGTTTTAGAACACGAAGTTTTTGCAAACCTCGTTTCTTATATTGAACGCGGCGAAATCCGGCCCGTTGTTGCAGCGACGTATGACCTATCCGACATCGTCAAAGCGCAAGAAGCGTTTTTGACGAAACAGCATGTCGGAAAGATCGTACTGTCGCTTTAGTCGACGGTTTCAATCAACGCGCCAATACGCCCAACGATTTCGTCGATATGCGCCTTTTCCAAAATGAGCGGCGGGGATAGCGCGATAATGTCTCCGGTCGCGCGCACCAGCACACCATCGTCGAAGCATTTGTGGAACAATTGCATGCCGCGCTTGCCTACACCGGCGGAATGCGGCGCGAGCTCTATTGCCGCGACAATGCCCATATTGCGGATATCGATAACGTGCCGTTTGCCTTTCAAGCTGTGCACCGCATCCTGCCAATAACCATGCAGCGAACTGGCATGCTCAAAGATCCCCTCCGACTTGTACAGATCAAGCGTCGCAAGGGCGGCTGCTGCTGCCAACGGGTGGCCGGAATAGGTGTAGCCGTGGAATAACTCGATACCATCAGGGCCGCCCTCTACAACACCGTCATGGATATGGCGGCTGACTGCGACGGCACCCATAGGCACAGCGGCGTTGGTAAGGCCCTTTGCCATCGTGATGATGTCTGGCGTAACACCAAGTGTTTCTGACGCCGTGGTGCCACCGACACGACCAAACGCGGTGATGACTTCGTCAAAGATAAGCACAATGCCGTGCTTGCGCGTGATTTCACGCAATTTTTCCAGATAACCGATAGGTGGTACGAGAACACCGGTTGACCCTGCCATCGGTTCGACAATTACGGCGGCAATGGTTTCTGCGCCATGCAATGCGACGATAGCCTCAAGATTGTCGGCCAGATGCCCGCCCCATTCGGGACGACCCATCGTGTAAGCGTTATGTTCTAGATTATGGGTATGCGGCAAATGGTCGACGCCTGTTAACAAAGTGCCAAATTGCCGCCGGTTGTTGACGATGCCGCCGACTGAAATCCCGCCAAAACCGACGCCATTATAACCACGTTCGCGTCCAATCAGGCGCGTGCGCGTGCCTTGTCCAATGGCACGTTGATAGGCGAGCGCAATCTTCAGCGCAGTGTCGACCGATTCTGATCCTGAATTGGTAAAGAAAATTCGGTCCAGCCCCTCGGGCATGAGTGTCGCCAGTCGAGATGCCAGTTCAAATGCAAGCGGGTGCCCCAGCTGAAACGGTGGCGCATAGTCCAGTTCGGCAGCGCATTTCTGGATCGCTTCGACGATAGGCGCGCGGCAATGGCCTGCGTTCACCGCCCATAATCCAGCCGTACCATCGAGGATTTGCCGTCCGTCGTCGCTGGTATAATGCATATCCTTCGCCGACGTCATCTGACGCGGCGTGGTTTTGAACGCCCGGTTCGCGGTAAACGGCATCCAAAATGCCGCGAGGGGGTCGTTTTCCAGTTTCATCAATTCACTCCACCAACCGGTTTCGAATGCTTATGCGATGGGCAGGTCATTATCCGTGATTGAAAAGATTGTTGCGTCCGGAAAATTTTGATGGAGCATCAATTTTTCAGTTTGTTTGCCTGCACGCGGCACTTCACCCAATATCCAACCAAAAAAAGCGCCGCCACGAGAATGCTCGTCCAAAGTTCAATCGCGTGCGATGCGGAAACGCCCATCAGGACGAGAACGCCGACCATCCCGGCAATGGCTGCCCATGTGCCATAGGGGTGGAACCACATTTTGATCTGTAGTTTTTCAGGTGCCGTGGCTTCAAAATCAGCGCGGAGCCGTAATTGCGCCCACGCGATTAGCAGATAAATAAACAGCATAACCGCGCCTGAGGCATTGACCAGAAAATTGAACACCCTGTCAGGTGACAGCACGGATGCGGCAAGTGCGACATAGCTGAAGAGGCTCGCGATCAGGATCGCCCGCGCTGGCACCCTCGCTTTGCTTAACTGCACGCAAGATTGTGGTGCATCGCCGTTTTTGGCGAGGCCGAACATGGCGCGCGACGTTATATAGATACCCGAGTTCAGGCACGACAACACGGCTACAAGCACGATGCTATTCATAATCAGGTCGGCGGCAGGATAACCCATGACCCGCAAAGCTTGGGCAAATGGCGATACGCCAACTTCGATCTCGTTCCATGGCACGATGGAGACGATCATCAGGATCGACAACACGAAGAATATTAAAATACGTGTCGATACCGATATGGTCATACGCGCGATAGTGCTCGCGCCATCTTCGGATTCTGCCGCGGCAAGTGTGGCAATTTCTGCGCCACAAAGCGAAAATATCGTCGTCGACACGCCAACGAAAATGACAGCAATTCCGGCAGGCGCAAAACCACCATGTTCGGTCAGGTTAGAAAACGTCGACCCTGAGGGCGAAGTAATACCCGTGGCATAAGCGGCGGTTGCAAGAATGAAGACGATAATCGCAACGACCTTTGTCGAGGCGAACCAGAATTCGAATTCGCCATAGGATTTGGCGGACATGAGATTAACCGCGGTAAGTATCGCCATCAACACCACACCGATTTGCCAAACCTCAAGCATCGGGAACCAGCCGTTGATTATCTTCGCGCCCGCAATTGCCTCAATGGCGATTACGACGACCCAGAAATACCAATAGAGCCAGCCAACAAGAAATCCTGCCCAATTGCCGACGCCACTGCGCGCAAAGTCAGGGAAAGTCTGAACCCCGGGCATCGCCATGGCCATTTCGGAAATCATCCGCATCACGAGCAAAACGAGAAACCCAGCCAACGCGTAGCTTATGACGGCAGCGGGCCCGATTGTACTAATTGCAGTCGATGAACCAACAAAGAGACCAGCACCGATGATGCCGCCAAATGTGATCATGGAAACATGGCGGGATTTCAGTGTTCGACTAAGTTCGTTCGAACCAGTTCCTGGCTGCGGCGTGGCTAAGCTTGTGTCCATTTGTGGTTCCCCCTCGTTCGAAACGGTTCTAGCTTTGAAACAAGCGATCTGTAAATGTCGGGTAACAAACAAATTTGGTGCCCATAGTCTTTCGGCGCGAAAAACGCTGGAACGAACCGGCTATAATTTTTGCTAATAAACCGTGGCATTGGACTGACATGCGCTTGCGGGACTGATAGGAATTAAGCGAGGAAAAATAAGAACAGACATGGCAACTATCTTAACAGACGCGCGCATAGAAAAAATTGCGACGATTGAAGCACTTGATGCGCGGTTGCGCTGGTTATCGTCGTGGATTGTCCATAATGCCAATCATCTGAGGGAGAAGCGCGACGGCCTTAAGGTAGGCGGTCATCAGGCCAGTTGTGCCTCGATGACGGCGATTATGGCAGCGCTCTATTTTCATGCGCTTCGTCCGCAAGACAAAGTTTCAGTGAAGCCGCATGCAGGGCCAGTGCTTCAGGCTATCCATTATTTGCTGGGCAACCAATCACTGGAACAATTGCAACAATTTCGTGCACTGGGCGGCGCACAAAGTTACCCGTCGCGTACCAAGGACAAAATCCCGGTGGATTTCTCCACCGGCTCAGTTGGATTGGGCGTTGCGATTACCGCCTTTTCCAGCCTCGTTCAGGATTATCTTGTTGCGCATGGGTCATTGGACGAAGCGAACGCAGGCCGGATGATATCGCTGATGGGCGACGCTGAGCTTGATGAAGGCAATATCTACGAATGCCTTATTGAAGGGTATAAGCACGATATTCGCAATTGCTGGTGGGTGGTTGATTATAACCGCCAGTCATTGGACAGCACAACCGCTGACCGAATGTTCAGGCGCTTCGATGATATTTTCGAAACCTGTGGTTGGCGCGTTGTCACGTTGAAGCATGGCAAGTTACAGCGCGCGGCGTTTTCGCGGCCTGGCGGGAAATCGCTTGAGGACTGGATTGAAAATTGTCCGAATGCCGATTTTGCGGTGCTCACATATCAGGGCGGTGCAGCTTGGCGTACACGTTTAATCGCGGACATTGGCGGCAAGCCGCATGTGACAAAGCTGCTCGACAGTTTCGACGATGACGGCCTCGCTGTTCTGATGACCAACTTGGGCGGGCATTGCATCGAATCTTTGATGGATGCATTCGATAGCGCCAACGATGAGCGGCCGACTATGTTCATCGCCTACACCGTTAAGGGTTACGGCCTGCCGCTCGCGGGGCATAAGGACAATCATTCGGGGATGATGAACCCCGCGCAGATTGAGCAGCTTCGCGCAAGCATGGGCGTTGAGGTCGGGCAGGAATGGGAACCGTTCGCTGGATTGGGCGGAAATAGCGCCGCCCGGCTAAGGGACTTCGTCGCGCAAAGCGTTCTGGCAAAAAAGCCACAAGAGCCTGAAGCGCCGATGATCGCAGTTCCAGAGCGCCTTTCTGTTCCATCTGGTGATGTCCAATCGACACAAGCGGCCTTTGGCCATGTTTTGCTTGATCTTGCCAAATCTTCTGAATCACTGGCTGACCACATCGTGACGACTGCGCCGGATGTTACGCAGACCACAAATTTGGGCGGTTTTGTGAACCAGCGCGGGCTTTTTCGCCGGTCCGACGTGGCCGATATTTTCCGTGATGCCAAAATTCCGTCGGCGCAAAAGTGGGCGGCACATGCCGCGGGACAACATATTGAGCTAGGGATCGCAGAGAATAACTTCTTTCTGTTGCTCACATCGCTGGGCCTTGCCGCGCCGCACTTCGGGACGCGGTTGATCCCCGTTGGTACGGTGTATGATCCATTTATCGCGCGCGGACTGGATGCGCTGAATTATGGCTGTTATTCCGATGCCCGTTTCTTGCTGGTTGGAACCCCGTCCGGACTGACCTTGGGGCCCGAGGGCGGTGCACACCAGTCGATCAACACGCCGCTCATCGGGATGGGGCAACCTGGCCTCGCTTATTTCGAACCCGCTTATGCCGATGAAGTCGCATTGTTCATGCGCTGGGCATTTGAGCATCTGCAGAAACCCGACGGCAGCTCGGTATATCTGCGACTGAGCACGCGCCAAGTGCCGCAGGTGCAACGCGCCGGCCCGGAATGGGAGACTGACGCTCTGAAAGGCGGCTATTGGTTGCGGCAACCTGCATCTGGCGCAGAAGCCGCGATTGTTTTCACAGGGGCCATCGCGCCTGAAGTGCTGCAGGCATTCGATCAACTGGTGGAAGATATACCCGGATTGGGCGTGTTAAATGTGACTTCGCCCGATGTGCTGCATCGCGACTGGTCCGCAAGCAAGGCCGCGCGCTGGACGGCTAAGGCCGCTCAACCGTGCCATGCCGAGGAACTGTTATCGGTTTTGGCACCAGGCGCTGGGCTTGTGACCGTGATTGATGGTTCGCCCGGTGCGCTGTCGTGGCTGGGCGGCGTTACAGGCATGCGGGTAAGTCCGCTTGGTACTGACCGTTTCGGTCAGACCGGGGATTTAATCGATCTTTACGACACATATCGCCTTGATGCAGTCGCGATCATTGATGCCATGGCAGAGCTGTTTTTGAAACGGTAACTGGCCTTGGCAACGTACCCGTTTTGGCTATATTCGGGATTGGCGCGCCCTACAGGAATCGAACCTGTGGCCTCAAGATTAGAAGTCTCGCGCTCTATCCAGCTGAGCTAAGGGCGCGCGCTGAAAGGCCCAATAACGGCTTTGCGTGCGAACGCAAAGCTGCTTATGTCGTTTTATGCAAGATGCTCCTATTGTAACCGAAAGCGCAAGTGCCGTCGCAGGACGCCAGTTTCGCTATTATGATTTCGTGATGGCGGCGTTCGTTGCCATTCTGCTGCTGTCCAATATCATTGGCGCGGCAAAACCGGCTGCTGTGACCATCAGCGGGGAACAGTGGGTTTTCGGGGCGGGCATATTGTTTTTCCCGCTCGGCTACGTCATCGGCGATGTGCTGACCGTGTATATGGCTATGCCCGTGCAAGGCGTGTGATCTGGGCCGGCTTTGCGGGCCTAATATTCATGGCGTTCATGAGCTGGGTCGTTGTTGCGTTGCCACCCGCTCCGGGCTGGGAAGGGCAAGCCGCTTATGAGAGCGTTTTCGGGCAAGTCTGGCGGATAGTGATTGCGTCAATTACCGCTTTTTGGGCTGGCGAGTTCGTGAACAGCTATGTGATGGCGCGCATGAAGATATGGACAGGTGGCAAGCATCTGTGGTCGCGCACGATTGGATCGACCGTCGTTGGGCAGGGTGTCGACAGCATCATTTTTTATCCTCTCGCATTTTGGGGCATATGGAGCCAGGAGCAGGTCATCAGCGTTATGATCACCAACTGGCTGTTGAAAGTGGGCTGGGAAGTTGTGTTGACGCCCGTAACATATGTCGTTGTGGGGTGGCTCAAGCGAAAAGAGGGCGTCGATGTTTTCGACGAGGGAACGAATTTTTCGCCTTTCAAAACCAAAGTTTAGGACATCATGCAGGATTATTTGCAGCAACTGGCCGAATATTGGATCGGCTATAAAATGCGC
>JBKBTH010000215.1:0-4103 GCA_046290915.1 Sphingorhabdus sp. | reverse complement strand
AGCCTGCATCACGAGCACTTGGTTGCGGCAATCATTTCCGATGCTGAAATCCTGCGATTGTGCAAAATTACCTTGTCGGACGGGCGTGGAAACAAACCATTTGCTCACGTTTCCGGTCGGCGCAAGGCATTGCAAATCCCACCGGATTTCTCCGTCAGAAACGCCCGTTTGCGCCGAATACAGTGCCTGGAAGCGGTAGTTACCGGGTGCCAGGAACAGAATCTTACGCATCACTTCGCCGCGCTCACCTGAGCCTGCAAATGCCGAAAGGGTAAAGCGCCCTTTGCTGTCCGGTTGCGAAAACGATCCGCCGATGGCCGGATTTTCGACGACTTGCCATCCAGCCGAAGGATAAGGCAAATTCACCGTATCTTTCGTCAATGAAGCAGACTGAAACGTAGCCGACCGGCTGCCTTTCAACGTGAGATAATATTGCCGGAAGGCCGGAAATTTATTCTTCGCGGCAAGCTGCGCCAACAAGGCATTCGATAGATTCCGATAACCTTCGTCGTCCGGTAGGCCGCCAGCCTTAACCAAAACCTCCGCAATATTTGCTGGGTTTTCGGCCGTGTTTATGGCGTCCCCCAGATATGAAGGCAGCCAAACAGGAGCCAGCCGAACGATGGGGGCAAGTTCAACGCGAACTTCTGGATCGCTTAACGCACCTGTGAGTGTGGGAAATAAGATCGGAAAGCTGCTTGGCGTGGTCCGCATGGCGATATCGTAATGATATAGCGCCTGTTTCTTGTCGTTGCGTTGTACGGCATCTTCGATAAGCCAAAGCTGCGTACCAAAATCGCGCCGTGATACCTTATGCGAGAGCTGCATGAGTTCGCGCGCTTTTTTAATGTCGCCGCGTGCATCCGCAACATAGCCCAACAGCCGAATAGCAACTGGGTTAAGCGCGCCCCCGCGAAGCGATTGCTTTGCCATCGCCTCTACTTTGGCAAGCGTAGCCGGGTCTTGCTTCTCGGCAAAGAGTTCGTCTGCCTTGCGCGACAACGCCAGCGGATGGTCAGGGACATAGTGCAGCGCAATGTCTGGGTTTTGGTCCCATGTGATGTTTGCGACCGCATGGATGAAGGACAGCCATGCCAGCCAAAGCGTCACAACAATTATCAGGCCGTTCTTGATCCAGAAAAAAGGTGACTTGGCCTTCAATGTCGCAAATCGCGAGGGACCTTTACGTTTTTTCGACATAGGTTCGCGCGTTTCACCTGAGCTAGGCCATGTTGGCGGAGACGGAGGGATTCGAACCCTCGGTACCGGATTTACCAGTACGACGGTTTAGCAAACCGTTGGTTTCAGCCACTCACCCACGTCTCCAGCGCGTTTGGCATCGGCGGCCTATAGCGTCGCATGCATTTGGCTGCAATGGTTATTGACACGCACATGGGATAAGAAGAAAATTAACAAACAGGATCGCTCTATCGCGCACAGAACTCGCATCAACGCCCGTTCATCATGTGCTCATGCTGGCGATCCATAAGACCATAAATGATTATAAAGAGGGCGGGATACGCATGTTAGCATTTAGCCGGGGACTAAAACGGTCCATACATTCCATGCTTATGCTGATGGCAGTCAGCGCACTTGTTGCATCGCCAGCCATGGCGCAGATAAATACCGTTGATCCGAACGATGTTATTGATTCCGACTTGGGAACGCCGCCGCCCGCGCCAGCACCTGTTTCCACGGACAATGCTGATGCGACTGTTCAAGACGGCGTTCCGACAGACGCCCCTGCGACATCATCCCAAAGCTCATCGGCTTCGCCTGCGATTCCATCGGCAGACACCTATCAGGAAGATGATTTGATTGGCGCGGCAGAAGGTGTCTTTGGCAAAGGGGCACAAGGCCTTGGTAAGCTGATTGAAGATATTCTGAAAAAGCAGGGTCGGCCCAATGGCTATATCGTTGGCCGTGAAGGCGGCGGCGCGTTCGTCGTTGGCCTGCGCTATGGCTCGGGCACGCTGAACCACAAGGTTGAAGGCCAAAAACCAGTATATTGGACTGGCCCATCGATCGGACCTGACGCTGGCGCAAATGCGGGCAGCACCTTTGTTCTGGTATATAATCTTTACGATACCGAGGATATTTACAAACGCTTTCCAGCAGGAGAAGGCGCCGCCTATCTTGGTGGCGGCTTCAATGCCAGCTATCTGCGCCGCGGCGATGTCGTGCTCATCCCCATCCGGGTCGGTGCCGGACTTCGGTTAGGTGCCAATGTCGGATATATGCGCTTTTCCAAAAAGCAGCGCTGGCTGCCGTTTTAACGCGCGCGCATATCTTCCATGCGTTTCAGGTAACGGGCGAGCACGTCAATCTCCAGATTGACCTCCCGTCCGGCCTTGAGCGTACCTAAGGTTGTCATCTGAGCTGTGTGCGGAATGATGTTCAGCATGAAATGTGCGGAACCATCCGTCTGATCCGCAATGTCATTGACGGTCAATGACACGCCATCGACCGTGATCGATCCTTTGGCTGCGATATAAGGCGCAAGGCTGCCGGGTGCGGACACAGTGACTTTCCAGCTGTCGCCTACGGTTTCGCTGTTAACAATATGACCAACGCCGTCGACATGGCCAGTGACAATATGTCCACCCAGCTCGTCGCCGACTTTCAACGCGCGCTCCAGGTTCAAGCGGGTTCCGGCTTCCCACATGCCAACTGGAGTGCGTGAAACGGTTTCGGCAGACGCGTCAATTGCGAACCAACCTTCGCCCTTGTCGACAACGGTCAGGCACACGCCCGAACATGCAATCGACGCGCCGATGGCGACGGAGTCCATGTCATATGCGCAATCAATGACGAGGCGCAAATCGCCACGCTGTTCAGATGTACGGATATTGCCGACGTCAGTAATGATACCTGTGAACATATATTTATTGCCTCTTTATTTGGCGCGTTCGTAGACTTCGAGACGGTCTTTGCCAAGACTGCGGGAATCGGAAAGCCGCCAACGTCCATGCGCGTCTGAAAGCTGCCCAAGCCCAATGTCGCCAAGGCACGCTTTGCCTGCGCCGATGAATATGGGTGCGCGGTACAATAACAGCCGATCAACCAACTCTGCTTTCAAAAAGGCCGTTGCTGTCGCGGCGCCGCCTTCAACCATCACATTGTTACAATCGAGCTTTGCGATGTCGGCTGGCGTACGAATGACTTCCCACCCGTCGGGGGCGTCACCGCTGCCCAACATGACCTTACGTGGCTGCCTATGTTCCAGCCCCGCGAGCCGTACAGTCAATTGCGGCGCGTCTGCCTTTACTGTGCCTGATCCGACCAATATTGCATCGGTGCGCGCGCGTTCCACATGGCTATGCGCACGCGCAATGTCACCCGTAATCCATCTGCTGCTGCCATCTGCCATCGCGATTTGACCATCAAGCGATGTTGCGATTTTTAACGTTACAAATGGCCGCCCAAAATCCATGCGACTCAGAAATCCGGCGAGACTTTGGCGCGCTTCCGATGCCATGACGCCAGTCTCGACAGCGATACCTCTCGCCATGAGTGCCTTCATGCCTTCACCAGCGGTCCGTGGATCGGGGTCCTGCAGCGCAACCACCACTTTTGCTGGACCGGCATCAATCAACAATTGAGCACAAGCAGGGCCACGCGCTGATTGATGCGCACAAGGCTCAAGCGTCACGAAAACAGTGCTGCCTTGTGCTGCAGAACCTGCCTGCGCCAGCGCCATGGCTTCTGCATGGGGGCGCCCCCCCTCTTGAGTCCAGCCGCGCCCCACGACCACACCGTCCTTGACGATGATACAGCCGACCGACGGGTTCAAACCTGTCTGACCAACGCCGCGTTCAGCCAGCGCCAAAGCTGCAGCCATGAAGCGATGATCAGCGGTGGCTATTGCTTTGCTCCAGCGGCAGCGTCTTTGGCCTTCGCTTCTTTTTCGGCGCGCTCCTGTTGAGCCTCACGCTCAATCTTCTCGACGTCCATACCGACGGCACGGCCAAAGGCTTTATACGCTTCCTTCTCGCGTGCGCGCATGGCGTCTTTTCGCTTTTGATATTCGGCAATCGCCGCTTTCGATTCTTCAATCGTTCGCGTCGCGGGCCAACTTTCGAAATAGGTTACCGTTGGTGGCG
>JBKBTH010000214.1:0-4107 GCA_046290915.1 Sphingorhabdus sp. | reverse complement strand
CGCCAGCATGACCCATTGCATCGTCAAAGGCAACGTCGCCGACCAACCGGCCCTTGCTTTGCCCATCAGCGGGCGCGAGGCGGTTGATGCCGACATCGATGACCACTGCGCCCGGTTTCAACCAGTCGCCTGTCACCATTTCGGCACGGCCGACGGCTGCAACGACAATATCCGCGCGCCGCACCACATCGGGCAAATCTTGTGTACGGCTATGCGCGATAGTCACCGTGCAATTTTCGGCGAGCAACAATTGCGCCATTGGTTTGCCGACAATGTTGGAACGTCCAATCACCACAGCATTTTTGCCCGACAGGTCGCCCATATGGTCTTTTAGCAGCATGAGGCAGCCAAGCGGCGTACAGGGCACAAAGGCATCCTCACCCACCGCGAGCCGCCCTGCATTCACGACGTGAAACCCATCGACATCCTTGGCGGGATCAATTGCGGCAATGACCGCCTTGTCGTCAATATGCTCTGGCAATGGCAGTTGGACCAATATGCCATCAACAGCGGGATCGGCATTGAGTGTTTCTACCAATGCGATGAGCGCATCCTGCAAAACCGAGGCTGGCAGGCGGTGTTCAAAGCTTTCCATTCCAGCTTCAACGGTCGCCTTTTTCTTCGATCCGACATAGACTTGGCTCGCAGGGTCGTCGCCCACCAGCACGACAGCCAGGCCTGGGTTTCTGCCCGTTTTGGCCACAAAGGCCGGGACAAAATCTGCAACCCGTTGGCGCAAATCGGCGGCAAAAGCCTTGCCATCAATTATGGTCGCTGTGCTCACATGCCCGCCATGGAGATATCATTGGCAAGGCCCATGAGCAGCATTTGAAGGATGCGCAGCCCAATCAGCAACACCATGGGGGAAAAATCGATCATCCCCGTGTCAGGCAGGATTTTGCGGATCGGCTTCAAAAATGGGTCAAGAATGACATTGAGCGCTTGCCAGATCGACGAAACAATATTGTTCGAAAGGCTAACCACGTTAAACGCGATGAGCAGGCTCAGGATAAACTGGACGATGACGACCGTCGACAGGATCGTCATCAGGTAGTCGATAATGGAAATGAGCGCGAGAAGCATGGAATTCTCCGGATAAGTCTGGACCGGCAATTAGCCGAGCCAAGGCGCTGTATCAACACCCTAAAACAGCATGGCCAGTTTCACTTATGAATCAGCGTGCCAGCACCCTTCACAGTGAACATTTCGATCAACATCGCGTGGCTGGTACGCCCGTCGAGGATGACCGCTGCGTCCACGCCCGATTCAACTGCATCAACGCAGGTCTGGATTTTGGGTATCATCCCGCCGCTGATCGTTCCGTCGCTTTGCAGCTTGGCAATCGCCGCGGGGTCCAGATCAGTCAGCAGCTCACCCGATTTGTCGAGCACGCCTGCAACATCGGTTAAAAGGAACAAGCGCGATGCGCCCAGTGCACTGGCCACCGCGCCCGCCATGGTGTCGGCGTTGATATTATAGGTATGCCCGTCTGCGCCAACGCCAATGGGCGCAATGACCGGAATCATGCCCGCTGCACTGATCGTGTCGATCACGCTGCGGTCTACCGTTGTTGGTTCGCCGACAAAACCCAAGTCGATATTGCGTTCGATATGGCTGTCTGGGTCTTTCTGCGTACGCTGAACCTTGGTTGCGGTTACAAAGCCGCCGTCCTTACCCGAAATGCCAAGCGCCTTGCCTCCAGCCGCGTTGATCCAGCCGACCAGTTCTTTGTTGATCGCGCCCGAAAGCACCATTTCGGCGATCTTCGCGGTTTCTGCGTCGGTGACGCGCAGGCCATCGACAAACTGGCTTTCCACGCCCAATTTCTTGAGCATCGCACCAATTTGCGGCCCACCGCCATGGACGACCACAGGGTTGATGCCGACGGCTTTTAAAAGCACGACATCATCGGCGAAATCGCGCGCAAGACCAGCATCGCCCATGGCATGGCCACCATATTTTACGACGAACGTCTTGCCCGCGTAACGCTGCAAATAGGGCAAAGCCTCAGTCAGCGTTTCTGCTTTGGCTAGATTTGCTGGGTCAATCGTCATGCTGCAACTTCAGCATCAAGCTTGCGGCCGATACGTACCACCACAGCGATAACCAGCGGAACCATGACTGCTGAAAGCACAATCTTGGCAATCATCTGGCCAACCATCAGGTCAGCAATGGGACGCACGCCATAAAAGGAAACGGTGATGAAGATCAGCGTGTCGACAATTTGCGACAAGGCCGCAGCAATGAAGCCGCGCACCGCAAGAAATTTGCCTGACGTGCCTTTCAGCCGCGCAAACAACCACACATTCAGCGAAACGGATACGCCATAGGCAAGAATGCCCGCCGCCATCATCCGTCCGCTCTGTCCAACGATGACCGGAAAGGCTTCCTTGGCAGGTTCATACATGCCGGGATCAGTTGGAAGCTTCAGGACGAAATAGGAAAGCCCAATGGCGATGAACAAAGGGACGAAACCATAGCGCACCAAACGGTCAGCAATCGCACGTCCATGCATTTCGGCAATCGCGCTGGATACGGCAATCAACGTTAGAAACGGAAAAATACCGGCCTCGACGGCAAGTGGGCCAATCGAAACCTGTTTTGCACCCAGAAATCCGCCCAAGGGGACCATGCCGCCATAGAAGATCGCGAAAACAAACAATGAGCGCGGGATGGCGCTTAATGATACGCCCGATGTGGTCTGGTCAGTCATCCAAACTGACTAGCGTCTAATTTTATTGGCGCAAGGCCAACGATGGCGCTAGGTGTCGCCTCAAGATATCAGGGGTCGGGACTTTATGCAGATTTTATTGAGCCTCACCGGAATGGTCGTGATTATTGCGATCGCCATTTTGCTCTCGTCCAATCGTCGCGCCATCAAATTCCGTGTCGTTGGCGCTGCTTTTGCATTGCAGGCCGGCGTGGCTGCGCTTGTCCTCTATACCTCATGGGGCAAAGTCGCGCTCAATGCCGCGTCGACTGGCGTGTCGAACCTGCTTGGCTATTCCGCAAAAGGCACCGAGTTCATCTTTGGTCCGCTTGCGTCCCCCGAAATCGGCGGAAACAGCTTCGCGATTGCAGCGCTTCCCGTGATCATCTTCTTCGCATCGTTGATATCGATCCTCTATTATATCGGCATCATGCAATATGTCATTCGCTGGATCGGCGGCGGTTTGCAGAAGATAACCGGCATTTCAAAAGTGGAAAGCCTTTGCGCCGCTGCCAACATTTTCGTTGGCCAGTCGGAATCGCCATTGGTTATTCGTCCCTATCTTGCGGGCTTGAAACCCGAACAGCTTTTCTGCGTCATGACGGTCGGCATGGCGGGCGTCGCCGGAACCATATTGGCCGCCTACGCATCCATGGGCATCCGTATTGATTATCTGCTTGCTGCAGCGTTCATGTCCGCGCCCGGCGGCATCTTGATGGCCAAGCTGATGATGCCTGACGTGCCACCAGTGATTGTCGCTGAAGGCGATCCTGCGTTGGCCAATCCACACCCTGACGACGAACCGATTATGGTGCATGACGACGGCGAAGAAAAGCCCGCCAACATCATCATGGCCGCTGCGCAGGGTGCGCAAACCGGCGTCAAGCTCGCGGTAGCGGTGGGCGCGATGGTTCTCGCCTTCGTTGCCCTGGTCGCATTAGCCAATGGCATATTGGGCGGTATTGGCGGCTGGTTTGGTCAGCCTGGATTGAGCTTCCAACAGATTGTCGGTTACGCCTTTGCGCCAGTGATGTTCCTTTTGGGCGTGCCATGGAATGAAGCGATTCAAGCCGGAGGCCTGTTCGGCACCAAAATCGTGCTGAACGAATTTGTCGCCTTCATTGATCTGGGCGCGTTAAAAGAACTTTCCGCGCCGACCGTCGGCATCGTTACTTTCGCCCTGTGCGGATTTGCCAACTTCAGCTCGATTGCCATTCAAATGGCGGTGACCGGAAGCCTTGCGCCAAATCAACGGCCAATGATTGCCAAGCTCGGCTTGAAAGCGCTCGCTGCCGGATCGCTATCGAACCTGATGAGTGCAGCGCTGGCCGGTTTATTCCTGTCGTTGGGGTAATCAGCCTTCGCCAGCGGCCCGTTTCAACTCATAGAGCAGATCA
>JBKBTH010000213.1:0-4133 GCA_046290915.1 Sphingorhabdus sp. | reverse complement strand
AACCGGACGGATGAGCGTGTGCAGTCCATCCCAAATCGAATCGAGCCACGCGATCTTGTCCGCAAAGAACTCGGCCACCGCGCCAATTGCGCTGATCCCCAGCACCCATGGGTTGGCGAGTACATCCAGCATTTGCAGATTTTCAGGCAGCGGCACGATGTTGAAATGCATCGCAAGGCCCGTGGCAAAAATCGTCAGGTAAAAACGCCAGCCGGATAAAAGGCTAAGGCTACCGGCGAGGCCCAATATTTCGATAATGCCCATAATGATGGTCTCCGTTACCGGAGGCTGCCACGTTCCGTGACGCGGCGCAACACAGGCGGCAAGACTTTACAAGGAATGCTGCGCGCCGTTGAGTGCGGACGACGCGCAGCAAGCTGTTGAAAATTGGGGGGGCTAATGTCGAAGGCCCCTCCGTCCTCTTCATTTCAAACTCGTCATCCTGAACTTGTTTCAGGATAACACACCCATGTCGCTCGGTATCCCGAAACAAGTTCGGGATGACGATGGTGAGAATTTGGATCATGGGCGGATCTATGCATTCAACGACGGCGACCGGCCTTGCGGGGTTTGAAGCTTGGGTCGCGCGTGGTCGATGACGTCCGCTGGATTTGGCCATCGACACCTGAGGTGGAACCAGTGCGATTATATACCTGCTGCCCGTCACGCGTGACGTTGCGACCTGTTTCGCGGCCGGTTTCAGTTTTGCGGCCATAGGCATCATAGGCGTAGGCACGGCCCTGTTTGTCGGTGGCGCTGCCTGTGGTTGTGAACCCGTTATCGGTCCGTGTGCGGTCATATGCATAGCTGCCGGTTTTGCCGTTGAAGCCGGTTTGCGAACCGCTTCCGCTGACGCCGGTTTCCGTGCGGGTGCGTTCACGGTTGCGGGTGGCCGTCGCACCATCGCTTGCGCGGGTCGCGGTTGCGTCAACGGTCAGGTTGCCATTGTCACGGGTCACCGTTTTTGTGGCTGTGCCCTCGGGCTTTTCAATGGTTGTCGTGCGGCTGGTTTGGGCATTGGCGGACGCCGCAAGCGCAAGCGCGGCCAATGGTAAAATGATCAGATTTTTCATGTCCATTCTCCTTTGTATTTACAGGGTAGGGGGTTTCCCTGCTCCTGAAATGCAAACGGTTGATGTGGCAAAACCCTTCGAAATTTTTTGCACCAAAAGGACAGACCCGAAAGCTACGGTGCCGGATCGGTTCCAACATCTGTTTGCTGAAGCCGCGCGGCACGCCGTTCGCGCAAAGCGTCACGCATGGCGGCGCGTTCTTCGGGCGTTCCATTGCGCAAGGCCTCCCGCCGTTCGAGCCGTTGTGCGCGGCGGTTGGCCGCAGCTTTGCGCCATGCCTCCTTGGCGGCGGGATCGGCGTCTTGCGCGAGTTCGCGGACAGCGGCGCGGACATCTTGCCGGCTGGCTTCGCCGGACTTGACCATCTGGCGGACTTCTTTTCCGGCAACCCGCAACTTTTCACGCGGCGCGAGTTTCGCATATTCGGCGTCGTTGCGCAGTTCCGTGACTTTGCTGACAATCGCTGCGCTTCCCGTTGTCGTTGTCAACGCGCGCGGGGCGGCGGGGTCGACTGCGGGAATTTCTGCGACCGCGCGTGCCTGAGGTCGTGCAACGGGTTTTGGGGTTTGAACGATCTTGGCCTCAACCAACGCCTCGGTAATTCCGGGCATGTAGACGGGTTTGCCAAAAATCCCGGCCGCGGCTGCGGTTGCGGTGGCAAGCGAGAACATGGCGACTGCACCAACAATCCGGCTGGTGCGCCGCCATGGGCTGTTTGAACGCCGCTTCTGTGTCGGGATCGGGGCCGGAGCAACAACCTCGCCGGTATCACCAGAAAGGACGCGCGCCATCAGCCGATCGGAAAATCCGGAAGGCACTGGCGGCACGGTATAGCTGTCCAGCGCCTTGGAGACGTCAGGAGAAAACGCGGGTTCGGTCATGATCCGGCCCCCATGATGCCCTTGCGCTCGACGCAGCCACGCAGCGATGCACGCGCGCGAAACAGAAGCGATTCAAAGGCTTTTAACTGCATCTCCAAACTTTCCGCAGCGTGGTTGTTCTGCTGCTCTTCATAATAGGTCAGGACGACCGCAGCGCGCTGCCTATCGGGCAATGCCTCAATGCAATCCTTCACTGCGCGTCCCGTTTCGACGGCCTCAATCTGGGCAGACGCAATCGGGGTTTCATCTTCGCGTTCGGGCACTTCCTCATCGCTGGTGAAGCGTTTGCGCCGAAGCCGGTCGAGGCACTGGTTTATGGTCACGCGCTTAAGCCACGCGGCGATGCCGGGCCCGTTTGCGCGCCAACGGTTGGCATGATTCCAGAGCTTTAGCAGCGACTCTTGTGCGACGTCCTCTGCTTCGGTGGCGTCGCCCAACATGCGATATGCGACGCGCCACACCATTTGCGCATGGCGGTCGGCGGCAAGCCGCATCGCGTCATGATCGCGCGCCGCAATACGGGCAACGATTTCGTCGTCATTTTCTTCGGCCGGTTTGACCGCCTGCTGCATCATAAACGCACCCACAAAACCGCAGTTCAATAACAATACGCAGCTAGCGCAAAAACCCTTCGAAAAAATTTCGGGGGGCAAGTTTAACCGCTGGGTTAAGTTTCCACTTCTAACGCTGCGCATTCCATGCTTGTGTGGGGCATGACTTTAGAAACAGCGCCTGAACCCATTGCCACCCCCGCCGCCACGATGGTGATTTTTCGCCAAAACCCCGATGGCGGGGCGCCATTGTTGCTGATGGTGGAGCGGATCAAGGCGATGGCATTTGCGGGCGGCGCGGCGGTTTTTCCGGGCGGAAAGGTCGATCCGGCGGATTTTGATTATGCTGAAATGCTTGGCGGGCCATTGCCGTTGGACGAGGCCGCGGCGCGGTTGGCGGCGATCCGCGAGACCATTGAGGAGGCCGGGCTTGCTCTTGGGCTAAAGGGTGTCGATGACCCCGCCGATTGCGATGCCTCGCGTGCGGCCTTGCACGATGGGGAAAGCCTGCAAGCGATTTGCAATCGCTTTGGCTGGGAGCCCGATTTTGAACAGCTTGTGCCCTGGTCACGCTGGCGGCCACCGGCGTTCGAGCGCGCCTCGAGGGTGTTTGATACGCGGTTCTATTTGGTAGACGCAGGCAACACCGCTCCGATTGCAACGGTGGACCACACTGAAAATCGCGCGTTGTTTTGGGCAAGTGCGGCCGAAGTTCTTGAGAAGGCCGACAAGGGCGAGATCAAGATCATTTTCCCGACGCGCCGCAATCTGGAGCGGCTGGCGATGTTCGGTGACTTTGATGCCGCCGCCGCGCATGCGGCCGCGCATCCCGTGGGGACGGTCCTGACCTATATCGACAAGCGCGAAGACGGAAACTGGCTCTGCATCCCTGACGGCCATGGATACCCCGTGCTTGAGGAGTCACTGGACCAGGCCATGCGCGGTTAATGGCGATGTTCGCGCAACTGCAGGGGTTGATCGGCGTCGCGGCCATATTGCTGATAGCGTGGGGACTGTCCGAGCAGCGCAGGGCATTTCCCGGCTGGCGCTGGGTTGGCGGCGCGTTGCTGTTGCAAATCCTGATCGCTTTGGTGATCGTGCGGGTGCCCTTTGTGTGGGATGTCATCATGCTCGCCAATTATGCTGTGATGGCGATCGAGAAGGCGACTTTGGTCGGTTCAAGCTATATGTTCGGCTACATCGGCGGCGGGGAGTTGCCGTTCGCGCTAAAGGAAGGGGCAAGCCCGCCGCTGATTATTGCGTTTCAGATATTGCCTTTGGTCATCGTTTTCTCCGCGCTTTCCGCCTTGCTGTGGCACTGGAAAATCCTGTCGTTCATCGTGCGCGGGTTAAGCTGGGCGATGCAAAAGACGATGGGGGTGAGCGGCGTCGTCGGCTTAAGCGCCGGGGCGAATATCTTCTTGGGCGTCGTCGAAGCGCCTCTTGTCGTCCGCGCTTACTTCGAGAAAATGAGCCGAAGCGAATTGTTCATGGTCATGGTGCTGGCGATGTCGACCATCAGCGGGGCGACTTTGGTCCTTTACGCCACCACACTGAGCGCGACGGTGCCCGATGCAACGGGCCATATGATTTCCGCGTCGCTGGTGTCGCTGCCCGCCGCGCTGTTG
>JBKBTH010000212.1:0-4190 GCA_046290915.1 Sphingorhabdus sp. | reverse complement strand
TGTTGAACGTCGAACTCTTCCCGTTCGAAATGCCAGCGGACCAGTTCAGCCAGTGCACTGTCGTCTTCAACCAAAAGCAATTGCGCCTTGGGCATATGTTTCTCCGCGTTAAGCGTCAGGAAGGTTTTCACCCGTTTCGGTAAAATAAATCATCTGGGCAACATTGGTGGTGTGATCACCAATGCGTTCCAAATTTTTGGCTGTGAAAAGCAAGTGGGCGACCTCAGTCGCGTTCTCGGGATTTTTCACAACATAGGCGACGAAGTCGACGAACAAATCTTTGTTCAACTGGTCAACAACATCATCGCGCACGGTCACCGCGCGGGCAAGATCAACGTCGCGTTTCGCATATGCGTCCATCGCAGTGCGGATCATTTCGACCACGATTTCGCCCATACGGCCAAGCTGTACCATTGCAGACGAAGGAATTTTGCCGTTCATTTGCGGGACGCGCTTGGCGATGTTTTTGGCATAATCGCCAATACGCTCAATCACCGCCGACATTTTCAGTGCGGCAATGAGTTCGCGCAAATCGTCCGCCATCGGGGCACGCAACGCAATCGTCCGCACAACCAGGCGTTCTACATCGGTTTCCAGATTATCAATGACTTTGTCTTCCGCGCGGATAGCTGTTGCTGCGTCGGTATCATGCTCGCGCAGCGCTTTCATTGCGGCGATAACTGCAGCTTCAGCACGCGCACCCATTTCAGCGATCAGGCCACGGATCTCGTCCATGTCATCGTCAAATGCGGTAATTGTGTGCTTGGTGCCTGTGCCCATGTTGTAATGTCCTAACCGTAACGGCCTGTGATATAATCTTTGGTGCGGTCTTCACGTGGGTTGGTGAATATATCGGATGTTTCGCCAAATTCGATCAGATTACCCAAGTGGAAGAATGCAGTCCGTTGCGACACGCGCGCTGCCTGTTGCATATTATGCGTGACGATAATGATAGCATATTTGCCGCGCAAATCGTGAATTAATTCCTCGATCCGGGCCGTCGCAATCGGGTCAAGTGCTGAACAAGGTTCATCCATCAAAATGACTTCGGGGTCGACAGCAATGGCGCGGGCAATACACAAACGCTGCTGTTGACCGCCTGATAGAGCCGTGCCGCTTTCGTTCAACCGATCCTTGACCTCGGTCCATAACCCGGCCCGGGTAAGCGAGCCCTCTACGATTTGGTCAAGCTCAGCCTTGCCGGTCGCCAAGCCGTGGATCCGCGGTCCATATGCAACATTGTCATATATGGATTTTGGAAACGGGTTTGGTTTCTGAAATACCATGCCGACGCGCGCGCGCAGTTGAACGACATCCATGGATGATGCGTAGATATCCTGCCCATCGAGCATGATTTCGCCTTCGACGCGTGCCCCGATGACCGTGTCGTTCATCCGGTTCAGCGTACGCAAAAAGGTCGATTTGCCGCAGCCTGACGGGCCAATGAAGGCCGTTACGTTTTCGCGATCAACGTCAATGGATACGTTGTTTATCGCTTGTTTCTCGCCATAAAAAACATTCACATTACGTGTGGATATTTTCGGATTTCCGGGGTTTGCGCCCACATTATCGTCCTTTTTGTTCATAAATCACCACCGCGTTTCAAAACGGTTGCGAAGATATATGGCCAGCGCGTTCATCCCTAACAGAAATATCAGCAACACGATGATTGCCGCACTGGTTTTTTCGACAAAGCCCTGATTGACTTCATCGGACCACAGATAGATCTGCACGGGAAGGGCAGTTGCCGCGTCCGTAAAGCCCTCTGGCGCGGCGGGGATGAAGGCACGCATGCCAATCATCAGCAACGGCGCCGTTTCGCCCAGCGCACGTGCCATACCGATGATGGTGCCCGTCAGGATTCCGGGGAGCGCCAGCGGCAAGACATGGTGGAAAACGACCTGCACGGGTGACGCGCCGATGCCCAAGGCAGCTTCGCGAATGGAGGGCGGAACGGATTTAACGGCGTTGCGTCCGGCAATAACAATGACCGGCATCGTCATAAGGGCAAGTGTTAATCCACCCACTAATGCGGATGAACGTGGCATTCCGAAAAGTGTTAAGAATACCGCGAGACCAAGCAAGCCAAATATGATCGACGGGACTGCGGCCAGATTGTTGATCGACACTTCAATAAGGTCGGTCAGCCTATTTTTCGACGCGTATTCTTCTAGATATAACGCGGCCAGAACGCCAATTGGAAAGGCCAACAACAGGGTAATCGCCATCGTCATCAGCGACCCTTTGAACGCCGCCCAGATACCGACTGTCGATGGGTCGGTTGCGTCGGCGCCCGTCAAAAAAGTCCAGTTAAAACCGGTACGCAAAGCATCCTTTGCAGCAAGGATACTTACTGTCTTTTCAGCGATTGGCTCACCGTCGCGCTTGAATGCGACGTCTAACCGTGAGTCAGCGGGCAACCATAATGTCTGCTTGGATGTCACCAACTGAGGATTTTCCACTAACATTTGCCGTACATTCGCTGCGGCGGAAGACGTCAGCAAGCTGTCGCCCAACCCAGCATATTGCTGCCCAACAGCGAGTTCCACGAGGCCTGGAATATCCATCGAATTGAGCGCGGCATCTGCATTTGGTCCGGTAACTGATTCTGCGGTTGCACCGGAAGTCAGCGCCGGAAAATCAAACTCCACTGCAATTTCGGTGCGTTGGAAACCACGTAAGCCTTGGCCCAGCATGGTGAACAATAGAAAGGCCAGGAAAAGGGTCGATAGTGCGACTGCAAGAAAGCCCATAGCTTTAAAGCGTCGCTCTGCAGCATAGCGGCTGGCAATCCGCCTTTGCATGATTTGTCCGTTCCAATCGGTCGGGGTTGGATCGACGATTGCGTTATTCATATGCTTCCCGATATTTTTTGACGACCCGCAGTGCTGCGTAGTTCAGGAAAAATGTGGTCACAAACAACGTCAGGCCAAGCGCAAATGCTGCAAGCGTGTGCGGGCTTCCGAAATCCTGGTCACCGGTCAAAAGTGCGACAATTTGCACCGTGATCGTTGTAATCGTGTCAAAAGGATTTGCCGTCAGATTTGCGGTGTAGCCTGCCGCCATGACCACAATCATGGTCTCGCCAATCGCGCGGCTAACGGCGAGTAATATGCCGCCGACTACGCCAGGAAGTGCCGCTGGCAGCAGCACCTGTTTAATGGTTTCGCTCTTGGTCGCACCCATGGCCAGACTGCCGTCGCGCATCGCGTTGGGTACAGCAGCAATGCTGTCGTCGGACATCGATGAAACCAGCGGAATAATCATCACGCCCATCACGATGCCTGCAGCCAGCGCGTTGTCGGATGCTGCGTTGCTGACACCAAGCATGACCGCAAAATCGCGCACAGCCGGCGCCACAGTCAACGCAGCAAAGTAGCCATAAACGACAGTCGGCACGCCAGCGAGGATTTCAAGAATGGGTTTCATCCATTTACGGACGGTCGAGGACGCATATTGCGTCAGGAATATTGCGCTCATCAGGCCAAGCGGGATGGCGACGATCATCGCGATAATCGCACCAATGAAAATCGTGCCCCAAAACAAAGGAATGGCACCGTAGCCATTATCCTCACCGGGCGTTACGACTGATTTCGGATTCCAGTCGGTTCCGAAAAGGAATTCAAATGGTGACACCATTGAGAAGAAACGCCAGGATTCGAATATCAATGAGGCGAATATTCCAAGGGTTGTGATGATGGCGATAAGTGATGCCAACAGCAGCCCGAACATGATGACACGTTCGACCTTACCACGTGCCCGAAAATCAGGTTTCAGGCGGGTAAACGCATATGCTCCGCCTGCAAAGAACAGCAGCAAAGTCGCTGCCACGCCAAGCCATTTATAATAAGACAGAGCGCCTTTGTATAAGGGTACGAGCTTGTCGCTCATGTCCTGAAATGCGGTTGATTGGAAACCTTGCGCGATTGCGCGGGCTTCAGACAATATCGCTGCACGGGCAAAGGTGTCTTGGGG
This sequence comes from Sphingorhabdus sp., assembly GCA_046290915.1. GTDB lineage: Bacteria > Pseudomonadota > Alphaproteobacteria > Sphingomonadales > Sphingomonadaceae > Sphingorhabdus_B. The sequence continues at coordinate 215 of JBKBTH010000212.1, read as the reverse complement.
CAATTCCGCTGCGATAGGTGCCGATAACACCATGTTGGTGACCAGCGAAGGCGAAACGGATTGCCAGATGAGCATGAACAACAACGCAGGTGCCACGGCGCAAATCGCAACAAACCAGCCATGGTAATAAGGTAGGCTGTTTACGGTGCCACGTGGGCCACCTTTTGCCTTCCGTACAAAACCCGACGCGCGGGCACGCCCAAAAATCCAGCCAA
>JBKBTH010000211.1:0-4224 GCA_046290915.1 Sphingorhabdus sp. | reverse complement strand
GCATGTCGCCGACGATGACGGCACGCGTTGGCTATTCCTGTCGGGTGGAGACCGCGTCAAGCTATCGGCAGATGGCTTATCGACCATCGGCGCTGTTGAGCATGTTTATGATCCATGGCGTTATCCGGAAGAATGGGTGGTTGAGACATTCGCGCCTGAGGGTCCCAAGATCACCAAGCGCGGTGAATATTGGTACATGACGACTGCGGTTGGCGGCACCGCTGGCCCGCCCACTGGCCATATGGTCATCATGGCGCGCAGCAAATCACTTGCTGGCCCGTGGGAGAACTGCCCGCGCAACCCGTTAATCCGCACCTTGTCGGCGCGCGAAAAATGGTGGTCGCGTGGCCATGCGACATTGTTCGAAGGCCCCGGTGGCAAATATTGGATGATGTATCATGGCTATGAAAATGGCTATTGGACCTTGGGTCGCCAGACGCTGCTTGAACCAGTAAAATGGGAAGCCGATGGATGGCCGCGTCCATTGGGTGGTGATTTGTCCCGCCCGATTAAAAAGCCCCGCGATATTGGCCCACAACCACATGGCGCGCCGTTGTCGGATGATTTTTTGACGGACAAAATGGGCACGCAATGGGCGTTTTATGATCCGGCCAATAACGAGGCCAATAGGCTTAAACGCGGTGGCGGCACCTTGCATATGGCGGCCAAGGGCAAATCGCCGACGGATTGCTCACCCTTATGCGCGTTGGCAGGCGATCAGGCATACCGCGTCATTGCGGATATTGAGGCCGACCCCGGTGCCGAGGGCGGCATATTGCTGTTCTACAATCGCCGCCTGTATGCAGGGCTTGGTTTCGGCAGCAAGGGCGTTGTTATGCATCGCTATGGCCTGCAACGGCCGCGCGGGGCCATTCCGGGACAGCGTGACCCCGGCGGCAGTGCGGTGTCCAAATTATCCATTCGCCTAACGAATGACCACAACATCCTGACCATTCACACCAGCGATGATGGCCGCAAGACGTGGCGCAAGTTCGACGTCCAAATGGAAGTATCGGGCTACCATCATAATGTGGCTTACGACTTCCTTTCGCTTCGTCCAGCGCTATACGCCGCCGGGCAAGGCGAAGTCCGCTTTCGCAATTTCACTTATGAGGCATTACCGTGACAACGCCGTTGAAACTTCATCCTGACCGGCTTTTCCCGACGGACTTTGCCGTTCGGGATATCTCCCGCAGGCTATATGCCGAAGTGGCTGGCTTGCCGATCATCAGCCCACATGGTCATACCGATCCCGAATGGTGGGCGACCGATGCGCCATTTGGAAACGCGACGGAATTGCTTCTGCATCCCGACCATTATGTCCTGCGCATGCTTTACTCGCAGGGTGTTCCGCTTGAGGCGCTCGGTATCCGTAATGCCGATGCCGACCCGCGCGAAAGCTGGCGACTGTTCGCAGAGCGCTATCATCTGTTTCGCGGGACACCATCGCGGATGTGGCTCGATTGGGTCTTTGCCGAAAGCTTTGGCCTAGATGTTCTGCTGTCCGCAGACACGTCAGACCATTATTTTGACGAGATTACCGCAAAGCTCGAAACCAGTGCCTTTCGGCCAAGAGCATTGTTCGAGCGCTATAATATCGAGGTTATTGCCACAACCGAGAACCCCCTCGACGATTTGCGCCACCACCAAGCGATCCGCGACAGCGGCTGGTCCGGCCGGGTCATCACGGCCTATCGCCCCGATCCAGTTGTTGACCCGGAATTTGAAGGCTTCATCGATAATCTGGAAACGCTTTCGGCATTGACGGGTGAGGATTGTTTCAGCTGGACGGGCTATCTTGCCGCCCACCGCCAGCGCCGCGCGTTCTTCGCCTCGATGGGGGCGACGTCGACCGACCACGGCCACCCAACCGCGCGTACGGCTGATTTGTCTCGGGCCGACGCAGAGGCGCTGTTCGCGCGCGTCGTAAGCGGATCTTGCTCGGCCGCCGATGCAGAGCTGTTCCGCGCGCAGATGCTGACGGAAATGGCAGGTATGAGCGTGGATGACGGCTTGGTCATGCAAATCCATCCAGGCGCGTTCCGCAACCACAACCCATTACTGTTCCATCGGTTCGGGCGAGACAAGGGCGCGGATATTCCGATGTCGACCGGTTATGTGCATGAGCTGCAACCGCTTTTGGCCAAGCATGGCAACAATGCCGACCTTAATATCATCCTGTTTACTTTGGACGAGACAGCTTACGCGCGCGAACTGGCCCCACTGGCTGGGCATTACCCTGCGCTGAAGCTTGGGCCAGCATGGTGGTTCCACGACAGCCCCGAAGGGATGCGTCGCTTCCGGAACCAGATGACTGAAACCGCTGGCTTCTACAATACGGTCGGTTTCAATGACGACACGCGCGCGTTCCTGTCGATTCCCGCGCGCCACGATGTCGCTCGCCGCATCGATTGCGGCTTTTTGGCGCAATTGGTTGCGGAACATCGCATGGAAGAATGGGAAGCCGCTGAGCTTGCGGTGGACCTGAGCTATAACCTGGCGAAAGCAGCGTATAAATTATGAGGCTCTGCTCTTCCAACTTGTTAACACTGCCCGCGACTGTTTCCCGGCCTGCATATGATCGCGATACGCGCGGCGTCGGCATCGTACATTTCGGCATAGGCGCATTTCATCGGGGGCATCAGGCAGTCTATACCGATGACGCCATGGCGGCTGGAGAGGGTGATTGGCGCATCTTGGGTGTGTCGCTGCGCTCGGCCAATGTGCGCGACCAGATGCGCCCGCAAGATGGCCTCTATTCGCTCGTCGAACAAAGCGCAGGCGGTAGCACCGTCCGCGTAATCGGTTCGGTTGCGGACGTGCTCGTCGCCGCGGAAGAGCGCGAGCGGCTTGTTACTGCCTTGGCCAATCCAGCCACCCACATCGTCAGCTTCACCATCACCGAAAAAGGCTATTGCCGCGCACCGGACGGCGCGATCGACTTTAATGTCGCGGATGATAGCTCGGTTTATTCCTACCTTGCCGATGCTTTCCGGCGGCGGCGTGATGCTGGATTGCCGGGCCTCACGTTGATGAGCTGCGACAATCTTGCGGGAAATGGCGCGCAGTTGAAGCGACTGATGACCCAATATCTCGGTCGCCATGCGCCTGACCTTGTTGGCTGGTTTAAAGATAAATGTGCTTGTCCGTCGACGATGGTCGACCGCATCGTTCCGGCAACGACCGATGCTGACAGGACGAGCATCGAAGCGCTGACGGGTCAGCGCGATGATGCCATGGTTGTTACCGAGCCATTCAGCCAGTGGGTCATCGAAGACAATTTTGCGGGACCGCGCCCGGCTTGGGAAAAGCATGGTGCGTTGATGACATCCAACGTGCACGCCTATGAAGAGGCGAAGCTGCGTCTGCTCAATGGCGCACATTCAGCGCTTGCTTATCTCGGGCTGAAGCGCGGACATGAATTTGTGCATCAGGCAATTGCCGATCCCGAACTCGCGCAGCTGGCAAACACACTGATGCGTCAAGAAGCGGCAACCAGTCTGGAGCCAGCGCCGGGTCAAGATTTAGACGGGTATGCCGACGCATTGATTGCGCGTTTTCAAAATCCGGCACTCAACCACCGGCTCATTCAAATTGCGATGGATGGCAGTCAGAAAATCCCGCAGCGCTGGTTAGCCACGCTTGCCAGCCAACAGGCGAAGGGCCAGCGATGCCCGTCGATCCTGACCGCTATCAGCGGATGGCTATGCCATATTCGCGGCGACAATGGACTTGTGGATGACCCTTTAGCGGACGTGTTAAAAGCCGAATGGACGAAAGCGGGGGTAAACGGTATCGCTGGTGTCTTGTTCAGTGCGGGCGGCGTATTGGCGAGCGGTTGGGAACCGAGCAAAGCTGATCTTCTCGAAATCGGACGCATGTTATAGAACCGAGCCGGCCACACACAGCCAAAGCTAAAGCCCAATTGCAGTCTATGGGTTGAATGTCGCTGCCGGCGCAGGCAGTATTGCTGCGACATAGCAAGCTGGGGTTCAGGGCATGGGCATTCGATTACCAAGCTTAGCAGCACTTCTCGCAATGTTGTTGCTCACTGCGTGCAACGATGACGTGGGAAATCCAGCCCCGCCGCGGATTGAGACGCCAGCGAACTTCCCCAAGCAAGCGTCAACTATTGTCGTGCCTCTGACCGTCAGTCTGGATGATATAGAGGCGAAGCTCAACACATCAACACCGCAACGCCTGTGGGCGATTAACCAGCGCGAA
>JBKBTH010000210.1:0-4249 GCA_046290915.1 Sphingorhabdus sp. | reverse complement strand
AAGTTTGAAACCGGTGGCGGTGATGGTGACGACGCAAAGCTCAGCTTTGTAACGCTGGACGAAGCAAACCGGCTACGCGCCTTAATCCGGTCGCGTAAGGCAGGGGTTGCGGTATCGGTTTCGGCAGACGCCCCAGCGCATGTCGAAGAAGACGCGCACCCGATATTCGCGATGGACGGCAAGCGGGTGTTCGTTTTTGGCCTCTATTCCTTCTCGCTTGTGATTTTTGCGGTGCTGGGCGGTCTTGCACAGCAGTTTGATTTTCTGCTGCCTTTTGATTTTTGGGACTTCAAACATTGGATCGGTTTGGCCGAAGAGCGTGGTGTGAGTGTTGATAGGATCAACGGCGTTGGCGTGTTCGCACAACTGATCTTGGCTTTCGGCGCGATTAGCAGCCTCATATTCATCGGCTTTGCAACCGGTGTTGTGCGCACGATGTTACGTGAGCATGGTTTCCGGCTTGACCAGACCGCCAAGGGTTTTCGACGTCGGCGGGGTCTGCTCACGCTGACGGATGTTATCATGCCCACGCACCGGGTGCAGGCGGCAGTGGTGCAAACGGGTCCGTTACGGAAACGCCGTGGTTGGCACAGCCTGAAATTTGTTAGCCTAGCGCAGGATAGCAAGGACGAGACCAACTATGTCGCCGCGCCCTTTGCGACACTGGAAGAGGTTTGGCGCATCGCAGAAGCCGCAACGATTGCCGCGCCCGATGGCGATGAACGCTTGCAACGCGGGGCAGTAAAATACTGGCTCACGCAGCTTTTGGTCATCGTGCCTTTGGTGTTGGCCGGCATGGCTGCGCTTGTGGTCTTCGCGGATGCCCAGGTTAGCCGCACGACGGTCCTGCTGCTGTTACTGATGCTTCCCGGCGCATTATTCTGGCTGGACTGGCGCCTGTACCGTTTCGGGCTTGATGACCATCAGTTGTATTTGAAGCGCGGCTGGTGGCGGCAACAGATGACGATTGCGCCCCAGGTGAAGGTGCAAACAATCGAAATTGCGCAAGGTCCCCTGGCGCGGCGGCAGGGACTTGCATCGCTTCGTTTCGGTATCGCTGGCGGGACGATGGAGATGATTGCCGTCCCGCTTGCGACCGCTGTGCATATCCGCGCTGCGGTGATGGAAAAGGTTGCCGCCGTCGATTATTCAGCGATCAATCAATCGCATTAGCAACCTGTGTTTCGATCACGCTGCCATCATCCTTGCGCAAGGTCATCGTTACCTTTTTGGAAGCCCAATCGATGTCGATTTGACCAAAGTTTGGAATGCCCCAAAATCCGCCTGTCCGGCGGGGATCAGGTTCGCGGTCACCGCCATCGCCCTTGCCAAAGCCGAAGTTCAGCGAACTGGATGTAAAGTCCCAGAGCGGCTTGGAAAGGCTCGGCGCGTTGGTCTTGTAAAAGCCACCTGAATGCCGGTCGCCGGTCAGGAATATCGCATTGTTGACGCCCTTTTGACCCAATAACCCATAAAGGCGTTCGCGCTCCTTGGGGAAATTGGACCACGCCTCAAAATTATGGGCGTCGGTAATCACCTGCGTCGATGAAATGATGAAGCGCAGGTCAGCTGGCTTGTCCAGTTCCTGTTCCAGCCACTCCCATTGTGCGGTGCCAAGCACCGTCGCTTTGGGGTCCACATTGGGAATATACCAGCCAAGTGTAGGTGCTGGATCGCGATAGGGCATGGTCGCAAGGTCGGAACGGAAGAACCGCGCATCAAGGATGATGAACTGGACGCGCTTGCCCTGCGGGCCGACGATGCGGCTTTCATACACGCCGGGGCGTGCACGCACTTCGTCAGACGCGCCCCAATAGGTTTCGTATGTCTTCTCGGCCCATTCCTTGAACGCGAACGATCCGCCGGCATCATTGGCGCCATAATCATGATCATCCCATGTGGTCATCATGGGAACGCTTCGCCGGAAACGGTCAAATTCGACGCGGCTGCTCAGTTTTTTGTAGCTCGCGGCCAGCGTCGGGATGTCGGCGCTGTTGGTTGGCCTTGTGTCGCCATAGACATTGTCGCCAATCAACAGAAACGCTTGTGGATTCTGCGCGGCAATCACGTCCCAAAATTTCATGTCGCGGTTTTCATTGACGCAGCTGCCGAATGCGAAACGCGTGATTACCGTATCGGAAGAAAGCGCGGGATTGGCAGGGGCCTTGGGCAGCTTGACGTCCAGCGTGTTGTAAAAGGGCCGCAGCGCGTCCTGCGCGCTTTGCGGAGCGGCCTGCGGCGGCGCGACCGTTGTGGCGCATCCCGAAAGAAGAAGGGCGAATATGGGGAGAGCATATTTCATGTGCGCATCTTGCCTTTAATAAACAATTGGGTTGCCCCTTCCTCGTCCTTCGAAAGAACCGCGTCAATCCCGTATACAGCCGCAAGATTTTGCACCGTTATGACATCATCGACGGAACCTTGCGCAAATACTGAACCCTGATGCAGCAACACGACATGGTCCGCAAAGCGCACCGCGTGGTGCAAATCATGCAGAACCGCGATGACACCCTTTCCTTCACGCGCCTGCTGTCGCAACAGATCAAGGATATCGAGTTGATAGCCGGGATCGAGGTTAGCCAATGGTTCGTCCGCGAGGATCCATTCCGGCTCACCAGCTAACACGCGCGCCAGCAGGACCCGCGCGCGTTCGCCACCGGATAACTGAGTGATTGGGCGGTGTGCGAAGCCATCTGTCGCTGTTGCGCCCATCGCTGCGGTAACCGCCCTGCGGTCATCGGCTGATAGACCCGCGCCGCGCGAGTGCGGTATGCGGCCAAGCGCAACCAACGCTTCGGACGTGATCGCCCAATGGGTTGCTGCGCCTTGCGGCAGCAGTCCGATCCGTTTGGCGCGCGACATTGCGGCCATGTTCGTTAGGCTTTCGTCGCCAAGCTTTGCGGCGCCATTGTTCGGCTTTAGCAGGCCAGCAAGGCAGGCCAGCAATGTCGATTTGCCAGCACCATTTGGACCAAGAATAACGCTCAGTTTGCCCGCTTCAAACGTGGCATTGATACCCTGAAGCGTGGGCGCGCTGCCATGCGCGAAGGCGAGATTTTGGACATTCACGTTCATGCCGCACCCTTGCGATAGCGCAACAGCAGCAGTAGGAAGAACGGTGCCCCAAGGACCGCCATGGCAATGCCAAGACGCATTTCGCCGGGGCCGGGTATAAGCCGCACGAGGCTGTCCGCTGTTAAAGTCAATATCGCACCGCCAAGCGCCGAGGGCACCAAAATGCCGGATGGTTGTTCACCGTAAAAGGTGCGTATGAGGTGCGGGACGATAAGCCCGACAAAGCCGACCACGCCCGACACGGCGACTGACGCGCCAACCGACAGACCAACGCCAAGGACGATGATCCACTGCAGCCGTAACAGGTCGACACCAAGGCTTTTGGCGCCATTCTCGCCGAGAGTCAGCGCATCGAGCGCGCGGCCAGTCGTCAACAGCAGCAGCGCGCCAATGACCATGAACGGCAGCGCGGTGAGGACATCTTCCATCAGCCTGTCGGTTAGCGCACCCATCAGCCAGTTGATGATTTCGCTCGCGGCAAATGGGTTCGGCGCAATGCTGATGACAAAAGCCGTCAATGCACCCGCCAGCGTAGACAACACCATGCCGCCCAATATGAACCCGATTGGTCCGCCTCCGCGCGCTATCGCCAACAGCAAAAGGATGCTGGCTACGGCGCCAATCATAGCGCAGGCGAATAGGCCAAAGGGCACAAGGTTGATGCCCAAGAAGATCGCTAAGACGCCGCCCAGAGCCGCGCTTGCTGAAACCCCCAGCACGGTCGGGTCGGCAAGTGGATTGCGCAAATAACCCTGAAGCACTGCGCCCGAAAGCCCAAGGACCGCGCCAATGCACAGCCCGAGCAGCGCGCGGGGTAGGCGAAGTTCAAAGAAAATCCAGCCATCAGCATTACCCGCTGCCCATGACATAGGCCAGATCCAGACCTTACCCGCCATCAGCGAAAGCAGGAAGGCTACCAGCGTCAGCATCAGCAACAGCCCAGTGATCGAACGCGACGTCATTGGCCCCCCCCACTAGCGCGACCGCCGAGGGACGCCCGTGTCTTGGATAAGATGGCGGATACTTTTAGGATAGTTGGCCCACCACAGAACAGCAGCTTATCCGGGAAATCGACGATTTGCGTCCGGTCGCCCAAATGGCGCAATAACCTTTGCCGCGCGGTAAGCGCACGCGCATCTTCACCCTGCGCGCTGGTGGGCATGAAGATGACCGT
>JBKBTH010000209.1:0-4250 GCA_046290915.1 Sphingorhabdus sp. | reverse complement strand
GATCGGCGTCATATACGCCATCAACCGATGTGCCTTTGAACAGGGCATCGCACTGCATTTCGGCCGCGCGTAAGGCGGCACCGCTGTCGGTCGTGAAGAACGGCGCGCCAACGCCAGCGGCGAAAATAACGATCCTGCCCTTTTCAAGGTGACGTTCTGCGCGGCGGCGAATGACTGGCTCGCAGACCTTATCCATTTCTATAGCTGACTGCACCCGTGTGGGGACACCAAGCTGTTCAAGTGCGTTCTGCATCGCCAATGCGTTCATGACCGTTGCGAGCATGCCCATATAGTCCGCTTGCGCGCGGTCCATACCCTTGGCAGCACCAGCCATACCGCGGAAGATGTTACCACCACCGATAACGAGGCACAGTTGCAGCCCAGTATCTTGCGCCGCCTTCACTTCTTCAGCCACGCGTGCGACGGTATCAGGATCAATGCCATAGGCCTGATCCCCCATCAGCACTTCGCCTGAAAGTTTCAGCAATATGCGGCGATAGCCGTGCGCGCTCATATAGTCCCTCGTCCCGATACAATAATGGCGCCCAGCTATAGGAGCCGCGCGCCACATCGCCAAGGCTTTATCCCCGCCATCGGGCGGGGAAGCCAAGAATATTTATGCGCCAACCGCAGCAGCTACTTCAGCTGCAAAGTCAGACACTTCCTTTTCAATGCCTTCACCAAGCTGAAAACGGACATAGTCCTTCAACACGATTGGCTTGCCGGCTTCTTTACCAGCTGCGGCAACAACGTCGGAAATCGGTGTCTTGCCGTCCATAACAAATGGCTGGCTCAACAAGGCATTTTCCTTGGCGAACTTCTTAACAGCGCCTTCAACCATCTTTTCGACGATATCAGCAGGCTTGCCGCTTTCCGAAGCTTTCTCACGGGCAATGCCACGCTCGCGCTCAAGTGTTTCGGCGTCCAAGCCGGTTTCGTCCAGCGAAAGCGGGAATGCAGCGGCGATGTGCATCGCCAGTTGCTTGCCAAGACCGTCGAGCGTCGCTGCGTCTGCTTCGCTTTCCAGCGCAACGAGAACACCGATACCGCCCATGCCAGGCGCAGCTGCGTTGTGAACGTACGAAACGACACGGCCATTGCTGACCGACAGCGACTTAACGCGGCGGATAACCTGGTTTTCACCGATAGTTGCGATGTTGTTGGTCAGGCGTTCCTGAACGGTTTCGCCATCGCCATAAGGCGCGGCCAAAACGGCTTCGGCCTCATTCGCGTTCAGGCTCAACGCAACGTTGCTGACTGCAGCGACAAATTCCTGGAACTGTTCGTTCTTTGCAACGAAGTCAGTCTGGCTGTTTACTTCGATCGCAGTACCCTTGGTGCCTTCAACGGCAACGCCAACAAGACCTTCTGCCGCGGTGCGGCTCGACTTCTTGGCAGCAGTTGCAAGACCCTTGGCACGCAGCAAATCTACCGCTGCCTCGATATCGCCATTGGTTTCTTCAAGCGCCTTTTTGGCGTCCATCATGCCAGCGCCGGAAAGCTCACGCAGTTCCTTGACGGCTGAAGCTGTAATTGCAGACATATTGTGTCCTTTCGAATGAATGAGGCCGCTTTATTAGCAGCCAATTTTGTCATTCCCGCGAAAGCGGGAATTTATGATCCAAAAACGGCGTTTAAACCAAAGTTTCAGGCCATGCCCCCCGATCAAGTCGGGGGGTGACAAGGTTTATTTACGCTTCTGCGACAGGCGCTTCGGCTGCAGCAACTTCAGCTACGGGTACTTCTTCAGCAGGCGCAGCTTCGGTCAATGCAGGTTCAGCCGCTGGTTCAACTTCGGCACCAAGGTCAATGCCCTTGGCAACCTTAGCGTTGACGTTGCCCTTGGTCGCCGCAGTAGCGATGGCGTCGCAATACAACCGAATGGCGCGTGCTGCGTCATCATTTGCAGGAACAGGGAAAGCAATGCCGTCTGGCGATACGTTCGAATCGAGGATCGCGATTACGGGAATACCAAGAACATTGGCTTCCTTGATGGCCAGCTCTTCCTTGTTGGCGTCAATGACGAACATGACGTCAGGAATGCCGCCCATATCGCGGATACCGCCAAGGCTCATTTCAAGCTTGTCGCGCTCGCGGGTCATCTGAAGAATTTCCTTCTTCGTGAAGCCGTGCGTGTCGCCCGACAGCTGCTCTTCGAGAGTTTTCAGCTTCTTGATCGAGTTTGAAATGGTCTTCCAGTTGGTGAGCATGCCGCCCAACCAGCGATGGTTGACGAAATGCTGACCCGATGCGCGTGCTGCGTCAGCAATTGGGCCCTGTGCCTGGCGCTTTGTGCCAACGAACAGAACCTTGCCGCCAGACGAAACGCTCTGCGCGACGAAATCAAGCGCACGTGCGAACAATGGCACGGACTGCGAGAGATCGAGAATGTGGATGCCGTTACGCGCGCCGAAGATATACGGCTTCATACGCGGGTTCCAACGGTGTGTTTGGTGGCCGAAATGGGCCCCAGCTTCAAGCAATTGCTGCATGGTTACGACAGGTGCCGCCATGGTACTTCTCCTTCCGGTTGAGCCTCTGGGAAACTAGAACTTCACTATTGCCTGAAAGACAACGATCAGCACCGGTATGTGCGTTTCCCATGTGGAATGAGCGGGCCGTTATAGCCGCAGAGGGGATTCGTCAAGCATCAAACGCGCCCAAGGCGACTGAATGTAGAACCGACGCAGCATTAACAGGGCATTCAGCCAGCACAGCATAGCTTGCTATCTTAGATCGTAGCCAGGGCAATCATGTCAAAAATCATCGCTTCTTTATTGCCCATTGGCCTGCTGTGCAGTCCGGTACTTGCCGAAGACATCCCGCTGGGTGATGCGCAGGCATCGGCACCGCCCGAGCGCATTTCGTTTCTGGTCACCTTTGGCGAAGACAAATGCCCTGAGGCGGTAGGCGACGAAATCGTTGTATGCGCTGCCCAACCCGAAAGCGAACGTTACCGCGTGCCCAAATCGCTGCGTGAAACCGAGGATGCGCCGGTCCGCGGGGGTAGCTGGACCTCCGCGGTAGAAAGCCTCGATGGCTACGCCCGCGCCGTCCTTCCCAACAGCTGCTCGGTAAACGGCTCGAATGGATTTAGCGGCTGCACGCAAAAAGCGTTGCAAATATGGTTCGCGGAGCGGCGTGGAAAAAACGAAGGCCGTTGAACCTTTCCTGACTTCAAAAGTTATCCACAGGTAATCCCCAGAGTTAATCAACGTCATTTTGTCGGCGAGATGACGCTTGACAAATAAGAACATATAGTGAACAAAGGCTCAAACGCTGCTCGTTTATGAGCAGGCAAGGCCCCGCTAAATAGGTTGGCGGGGGACAGAAAGGACCAGTGCCATGACCCTCGTAGCTTCCCTTCTTTTTGTGATCGCGCTTGGTATGTCTGCCAGCGTAATTGTGCTGACGTTGCGCAGCGCCATGTCGCGGATACGCGAAGTGGTCGAAATGGAATTTGCTGGCGACGTCATGCCTGAACGTCGCATCACCTGTGGTGATATGCGTCGTCGTAATCCCGCAACGATCTTGGCGTTTCCGGTCGCTGGCCGCGCCATTGGCGAAGTTCGGATCGCTGCATAACGATTATATGTGAAATCAGCAGACGGAGCCAACTGGCCCGGTCATCACGCCGCCTCTTTAGGGCGGCGTTTTTGTGTCGTCACCATATTGCCATCTTGCACAACGGACATTGAGGTGGCTGCTACACACAAAAAAGGGCGGGTGCTTTCGCCCCGCCCCTTTCACCAAATAGATTTGGTTTGTCTTAGTTGACGGCATCCTTAAGCGCCTTGCCAGCCTTAAACTTAGGCTGAGTCGATGCTTTGATGGTCATTGGTTCGCCAGTACGTGGGTTACGGCCGGTTGAAGCCTTACGCTTTGCAACGCCGAATGTGCCAAAGCCAACGAGACGAACTTCGCCGCCGCTCTTGAGCGCGCCAGTGATAGCTTCAAAGGTAGCTTCAACGGCTTTGCCAGCGTCTGCCTTGGTCAGGCCGCTTGCGTCCGCAACTGCATTGACGAGATCTTGCTTGTTCATATTGGGAACCCCCCTCTCAGATATTGTATGAAACTCAATTTATTGCTTGATTGAGTCGCGGCGTGAACCGGTGGCCGGATAATGATGAGATTGCTGGCCCTGTCAAAGGAAATATCCGCCCAAAACCGTCATTTTCTGTGAAAAACCGCACGTTTCATCATTAACGTAGAAGTTGAGGCATCAGGTGCCGCATTAATGCGTCACCGAA
>JBKBTH010000208.1:1708-4260 GCA_046290915.1 Sphingorhabdus sp. | reverse complement strand
GTCCTCGGCAGGGTCAAGCTGCGCAACCAGGAAGATTTCCTTGTTGGCCGCCATCGCTTTTTCGAGCGCGACAACCGACTTATCCCGGCCCACAAACAGCGGAACAATCATACCGGGGAAAACAACAATATCGCGCAGGGGCAATAAAGGAAGATTCAGATCCATAGATACTCCAAGTGGGTGTCGCGCAAGGATGCGACACGCACGTTCTTCCTCAATATGAGCGCTCCGCTCAGGCTTTCAATGCATCTAGGCCCCGAAAGCGCATTTTGCTGGGGAAAAAACGGGTTTAGATTAAAATGGAGCCAACAACGACCGGATTAAAACGGCAGTTTGAACCCGGGAGGCAAAGGCAGACCGCTGGACATTTTGCCCATTTCGGCATTGCTCGCCGCGTCCGCTTTTTCACGGGCGTCGTTAAAGGCTGCCGTTATCAAGTCTTCCAGCATCGTTTTATCGGCTGGAACAATCAAGCTGTCATCAATTGCGACATTCAAGATGCGGCCTTTCGCCGTTGCACGGACTTTAACCAGGCCGCCGCCAGATAAGCCTTCGACGTGAATAGTGTCGAGCGTTGCCTGCGCTTGCTCCATCTGCTGCTGAATGCTTTGGGCGGCCTCTTGGGCTGCCTTGATCATGTCTTCCATGCTTTTCATGCGCTCTTACTCCATTTCATGTCACTATCGTCGCTGTCGAGCAGCTCCGCCTCAGGAAACGCAGCAAACGCTGCTTTGACCAGAGGAGACTCCAATATTATGCGCTTTTCGGCGTCGGCTTTCGCTTGCTCTTGCTCAAACAAGCTTGGTGCAGCCTCACCAGCGCGCTCTTCCACATCCCAGCGCGTTCCGGTGACCTTCGCCAAAGCATCGCGCAGTTCAGGAACGAAACCTGGTGCCACTGGTCCTGCCAATTGATACGCCAATACAGGTGGCGCATATTCAACCAGACGGACAACATCACGCAACGTCATCTCAAGACTGACAAAACCCTCGCGCGCCAAGCGATCCAAAAGTGCATTGAAATCGGTCGGCATTAACGTCTGCACGGTGGCTGACTGCGGAATGTCTAGTCCAGTGGGTGCAGAGGCCGGCGGCGGCGCGGCAAAGCTGCCTTGCCCAATCATTTTGGCCAACTCACCAGGATCGGGAAGTGTCGCGGCATGAATAACGCGCAGCAGCGCCATGTCAGCGGCATCAAGCGGCACAGAGGCGCGCGCTACTTCTTCCTGCCCCTTGAGCAAAAGCTGCCAAAGGCGGTGCAGGACAGGAAACGACAAACGGTCAGCATGCTCTTCCACCACTGCAGCGGCTTCGGCATCCAAAGCGCCATCACGCGGCGCACCTACTTTTGCGAGCGTTAGCCGATGCACTTCGGACAAAAGCCCTGCAAACATGGCAAGCGGCTCGACGCCTAGATTATATTGGCTGCGCGCTTCTGCCAGCATGCCCTGCGCATCGCCCGCCAAAATCAGGCCAAACAACCGCCGGATTGCGCCGCGATCCGAAAGGCCAAGCATGTCGCGCACTTGTGCAGCGGTGACTTTGCCGTCACCTTCCATATCGGCATGCGCAATCGCTTGGTCGAGTATGGATAGACCGTCGCGTACCGAACCCTCGGCCGCTTGAGCAACCAGCGTCAGCGCCTCAACCTCGGCCTCGACATGTTCTTTGCCCGCGATATCAGCGAAATGATCCGCCAGTTTTGCTGTGGAAATACGCTTAAGGTCGAACCTTTGGCACCGCGACAATACGGTGATCGGCACCTTGTTCACTTCAGTCGTCGCAAACAGGAATTTGACGTGGCCCGGCGGTTCCTCAAGTGTCTTCAGCAACGCGTTGAACGCGTTTTTCGACAGCATGTGGACTTCGTCGATGATGTAGATTTTGTAACGTGCCGACACAGCCGAATAGCGCACGGCTTCAATAATCTCGCGGACATCATCCACGCCGGTGTGGCTTGCGGCATCCATTTCGATGACATCGATATGGCGGCCTTCGGCAATCGCAACGCACGGCTCGCAGGTGCCGCAAGGATCAATCGTCGGGCCGCCCTGCCCATCTGCACCAATGCAGTTCAGCGCTTTGGCAATCAGACGCGCGGTCGAGGTTTTACCCACACCGCGCACGCCAGTCATCAGGAATGCATGCGCCAGGCGGTCGCGTTTAATCGCATTGCCCAGCGTCTGCACCATCGCATCCTGGCCAATAAGTTCAGCAAAGGTCTGTGGTCGGTACTTGCGCGCCAGCACGCGATAAGCAGCGCCACCGGTGGCTGCGGGAGCAGCGACTGAGACAGCGGGTGCCTTTACGGGCGGCAAATCCAAGCCAAGTCCCAAAGCGTCATCGGGCATATCCGGGTCGCGTTCGGCGAAGTCTGGGCGGTTGGAGTCGGGCATCATCGTTACGTTAGGACGGTCACCGGTCTTTGTCGAAGTCTTCTAAAACAAAAGACGGGGAAAAGTAGGAGCCGGATGACCCGCAGCGAATTCGTTGTGGCTGCTTCCGTCAGGATCTGACCAGGTTGGCGAGTGCCACGTCCATCCGACTCCCACG
>JBKBTH010000208.1:0-1610 GCA_046290915.1 Sphingorhabdus sp. | reverse complement strand
CCGCATATGGCCGCGACATCCGCTAAATGCAAGTGGGGCGAAAACGAATGTGTTAAGGCGCGTTTACCGTGCCGGCGAACCATTCATTTACCGCAATTCCATAAACTCGAACATTCACATCGGAAACATATGCCATGGTTGAATCAGCGTCGCAGACAAAATCTTACCAACGATATGAAGACGCCGCACAGGAAGACCGCAGCGCGCCGCGCGTTCGGCTTAAAATTCCGGCGTCGCTGCGGCCATCGGGGTCGCCCGGCTTTGCGGTTATCGTGCGTGATCTGTCATTGTCCGGAGTGGCTTGCGAAGCTTTGACCAGCATGAGTGCAGGCACGCGCGTATGGCTGACGCTGCCGGGGCTAAGCGCGCTTCAGGCAAAAATCGTCTGGAACGATGGCACGATGGTGGGATGCGAATTTGATACGCTGGTTAACCCTGCGGTTATGCAAAATGTCCTTGCCCGCTTTCCTGCGGTCGGCAGTTAGGCGTTTCGCAAATACCAGTCATAGTCGATTGATGGGACCTGACCGAAATAGCGGTCCTGTTCGACGCGCTTGACGATTGTGAACATATCCACGAACCGCTCGCCCAGATATTCGCGCATCAGTTTTGACCCATGGAAGCGGTCGACCGCTGCAAACCAGTTGCTAGGTGGTTTGTCATCGCCTGAACTGTCGCGGTCGTAACCATTGCCAACGACCGCTGGACCAGGGTCCATCTGATTGACGATGCCATGGTGAATACCCGCCAAAACGCCAGCGACCGCCAGATAGGGGTTGGCATCTGCGCCGCATGCGCGGTGTTCGACATGGCGGCTAGATGGCGGGCCAGCCGGGATCCGGAATGATACGGTGCGGTTGTTAACGCCCCATGTCGGCGCGACAGGCGCATAGCTGTTCGCCTTGAACCGGCGGTAGCTGTTCGCGTGCGGGGCAAACAGCGCAAAACAATCGCCGACGGCCGAAATCATGCCGCCAATGGCATGGCGCAGCATTGGCGTGCCCTCGGGATCATCGGCAGCAAACAGGTTTTTCCCGTCGCTGTCGTTCATTGACACGTGAATGTGCATGCCCGAGCCAGCTTGTTCAGCGAATGGCTTAGCCATGAATGTGGCTTCAAGACCATGTGCCTGCGCAACAGCCTTCACCACGCGTTTGTACATGATCGCATCATCGCACGCCCGCAATACGTCGGGCTTGTAGCGCAAGGTCAACTCGCACTGCCCCGGCGCAAATTCGGAAATGGCCGATTCTAACGGAAGCCCCTGAATATCGCAGGTTTCATACAACTCATCAAAGAATGGACGGAAATCGTCCAACTCGCGAAGGCCATAGACCTCAACCATTTGCGGCGTTTCATGGTTATAATCGGGCCGTGCGGGACGAATGGAACCATCGCGCGCGCGCTTTGGATCCAGCAGGTAAAACTCAAGCTCGACCGCCAGTGCAGGCGTGAGGCCCATTTCTGCAAAACGATCAACCACCAGACCAAGCACATGCCGCGAGTCCAGATCATGCGGCTGGCCATCCAGCTCATAAAAATCGACCATGAATTGTGCGGCATTATCCCCTGCCCATGGCGTCCGCACAAGTGTGCCGGGAATTGGCTTC
>JBKBTH010000207.1:0-4269 GCA_046290915.1 Sphingorhabdus sp. | reverse complement strand
TTATTTTAACGTCTTTCGAAATTCGATAAGGTCAACGCGGCGCACTTCGCCGACGGTGCCGGGCGCAAGCTCACCCAATACAAACGGCCCATAACGCGTGCGGATGAGGCGACTGACTTCGAGGCCGAGATGTTCCAGAACACGGCGGACTTCGCGGTTCTTGCCTTCAGTCAGCGTCATTTCAACCCAACCATTGCGTCCAGTCCGGCGTTCCAGATTGGCGTCGATTTTTCCGTATTTGACGCCTTCAATTTCTATGCCGTGGATCAGCTCTTCCAACTGCTCCTGGCTGACCTCGCCAAAGCAGCGCGCACGATATGTCCGCTCAACGCCGGTCGATGGCAACTCCATCTGGCGTTTGAACTCACCGTCATTGGTCAGCAGTAACAGGCCTTCAGTGTTTAGATCCAACCGCCCAATGGGCATGAGGCGCGGCAGATCCTTTGGTAGGACATCATAGATCGTCTTGCGGCCACTAAAGTCACGCTCGGCGGTCAGGCAGCCCTCTGGCTTGTGAAACATATATAATTGCGTCGGCGCGGGCTGGCCCACAGCCTTACCATCCACGGCGACACCATGCAGCGATTTTAAGAGCGTCGCGGGCGTTTCCACCTTCTCATTGTTCAAGGTCACTCGGCCATCGGCAATCATGCGTTCAATCTCGCGACGCGAAGCAACACCAGCGCGCGCAAGCAGCTTTGCGATGCGTTCTTCCCCATCCTCGCGCTCCAACGCACCTTTGCTGGGCGCGGCGTTCGGATTGGGCTTACGTACGGGTTTACTGTCCCAACGCAGGCGCGGGGGCTTGGCTGGACGGGCAGGGGCTTTTGAAGGAGGTTTTACCATAAAGCGCCTTTGACGCATGTTGCTTCAAAAGTCACTGGCCATTCAGGAAAATGCCGTTAGTCGTCTGGGCAACACGCTCGGAGGGGTCCGCATGTCAGTTGATTTGCAACGTTTTATCATTTTTGCCGCCATTCTTATCGCGCTGCCCGTTATCGCGATGCTGGTTCCCGCGTTCCGGCCTTACATGCGCAAAAACCCTGTCATTACGTTCCTGCTCGGTATTTCTAGCGGCTTTCCGCTGACGTTGCTTGTGGCGACTATGACATTCTGGCTCGCGAAGGTCGGCATCGACACCGCGACCATCGGTTTTGCGGTGGCATTGGGCATTCCTTACACGATCAAATTCCTCTGGGCTCCATTGGTTGATAAGCTGCACTTGCCCGTTCTTACCAAGATATTTGGTCAACGCCGCAGCTGGTTGTTTTTCATTCAAGCATTGCTTTTTGTATCAATCTGGCAACTCGGCGCGAGCAATCCGCAGCCGGGCGATATGGGCCTATTTGCGATCTGGGCGCTGATCACAGCATTCCTCTCTGCAACACAGGACATCGTCATTGATGCGTACCGTATCGAAATTTTGGAAGAAGAAGAATTTGCCCATGGCACCGCGACCAACCAGTTTGGCTATCGCACCGGTAACCTGATCGCTGGAGCAGGCACGATCTATTTTGCGTCACAGGAAGGGCTAGGGCTTGGCTGGGCAACCGCTTATGGTCTGACCGCCTTTTGCATCATCCCTGCCATCATTGGCGCTTTATGGGCCGGCCCCGGCAAGTTTGTCGATCGCTTCGCCCATGTCGAGGGCATGAAGCCAAAACAGTGGCTTACAGAGGCTGTGGTGAACCCGTTCCGTGAGTTTCTCACGCGGCATGGCGCATTCCTCATTCTCGGCTTCGTGCTGGTCTACAAAGTTGGCGATGCGATGGGGCAGGCGATGTTGAGCCCTATGATCGTGGACCTTGGCTTTTCCGATCTCGATTATATCTCGGCGAACAAATTATGGGGCTTTGGTGCGCTCATCGTGGGCTCCGCGCTTGGTGCACCATTCATCCTGTGGCTTGGCATGGGCCGCGCGTTGCTGATCTCGGGCCTATTGATGATGTTTTCCAACGTCATGTTCATGATATTGGCGGCGACGGGCAATAATTACTGGATGATGGTTGCGGCCATCTGCACCGAGAATTTGACCAGCGGTATCGGCTTGACGGTGTTCGCCACCTATTTGTCGGGGCTTTCAAGCATCGCCTACACTGCAACGCAATTTGCGCTGCTGTCCTCCTTTGCTGGCGTTGGGCGGACGTTCATGGCGGGCCCTGCGGGTATCGTTGCCGAAAATGTCGGCTGGGTCGGCTTCTGGGGCTTCACCGTCGTTGCGGCCATACCGGGTATGGTCTTGCTCTGGCTGTTGTGGAGCAAAGGATATGTCGTCCAAAGCATTCATCAGGTAGAGGCGGTGAATGAGAAGGCATTGAAGGAGCCCGTTGGGCCATTGCGCATTTTCGGCTTCTTGCTGGTCGTGGCTGGTCTCATCGGGCTATTGCTTTCGCAGCCGTTGGAGCTTGCAACTGACCTTACATGGACGTTTGCCGCCGTATTGGTAGCTGGCGGGTTGCTCGCTTGGAAAGGGCAGCCCAAGAGGGCGACGCAACCTTGATGTTAGTCCGGGACTTGGTCGTTCAGTCGTAACACTTCGCCTGCGAGATACAGCGATCCGCAGATTAGGACGTTGGCAGGCGCTTGCTTACCCGCCAGTTGCGCAAGCGCCTCACTGACACTGCTGACCGCCAGCGCATCGGCGATTCCCAAGCTGTTGTTTGCCAAGTCGCACAGATCTATCGGGTCGTGATGCTCATGGCCCGCTATTGGCACCGCGTATAACGATGCAATTTTGTGCGCGAGCGGTTTAAGGAAACCAAGCGCATCCTTATTCTTCAACATGCCTATAATGACTTGAACGGGCGGGCCGTCCTCCAATGTTTTGGCAATTGCCGCCCCGGCATCTGGGTTGTGACCGCCGTCCAGCCAGACTGTCGAACCCATCGTCAGTTGGTCCGTCAGCGGACCCTCCGTCAGCAACTGCATTCGTGCTGGCCAGCGCGTCCACTCCATCGCGGCTGACAACGCTGCCTCTGGAACGGTGATCGCCGTTTGATGGCGCAACAGAGCGACAGCCAATGCCGCATTGTCCGCTTGGTGCGCGCCCGTCATGCGGGGGATCGGGAGGTTGAGCTTTCCAGCGGCGTCGCGATAGTGCAAGCGACCGTCATACACGGCCGCATCCCAGCTTTCGCTGCGCGCGTGCAATTGTGCGTTGTGCAAGGTGGCTTGCGTGGCAATGATATTGGCCATCGACGCTTTATATTTTTGCGTCACCATTGGCGCGCCGGGCTTAGCAATGCCCGCCTTTTCAAAGGCGATGCGGTCAAGCGGTGGCATATCGGGAATGCCTTCTTCCTCCGCCAACAAGAACCCCTCATGATCCAACCCCAGTGAAGCTATCCCGCACGCGACGGGGTGGGTAAGCACATTGGTTGCGTCCAGCCGTCCACCAAGGCCGACTTCGACGATGCAAGCATCTGCGGGCGTCCGCGCAAAGGCGCAAAAGGCGACCGCTGTGGTGACCTCGAAAAAGCTCGCCTCAAGTCCCTGCGCATGGTCCAAAACCTCGGACAAAAGCGCGGATAAGGTTGGATCCTCGATCAACTTTCCGGCAATTCGAATGCGTTCGTTGAACCGCACCAGATGCGGGCTCGAATAGACGTGGGTTGTCATTCCCGCTGCCTCAATCGCCCCGCGCAAAAACGCGCAGGTTGAGCCTTTGCCATTGGTGCCTGAGACATGAAACACGGGCGGAAGATTGTGGTGCGGATTACCGAGGCGTTCCAGCAACGCCGCAATGCGCGTCAGCCCCAAAACATCCTTACCGGGCGACAACATGGTCAGCCGGTCGAGTTGTGCTTGGACGGCGGGGTCGGAAGAGATGGCGTGGTCAGGCATATTCCGTACCTTGTCAAAACCTAACGTTACCCTGAACTTGTTTCAGGGTCTTAATTTTTTCTAAAGGTTGCAAGTAAGATGCTGAAACGAGTTCAGCATGACGGATGTTTTGCATCACCAATATCGCAATCAAGCCGCCTTCTTCTCCGGCGCTAGGTAGCTAACGAGTTGCGACAACACACCGCGTAGGTCGTGGCGGTGGGTGACCATGTCGATCATGCCATGCTCCAGCAGATATTCGGCACGCTGGAAACCTTCGGGCAGCTTCTCGCGGATGGTCTGTTCGATCACGCGTTGGCCAGCGAAACCAATCAATGCGCCAGGCTCTGCAATCTGGACGTCACCAAGCATTGCGTAGGACGCCGTGACACCGCCGGTGGTTGGATCCGTAAGTACGACGATGTAAGGCAGGCCTGCATCATGCAG